>JBEAVJ010000006.1:0-13540 GCA_041160995.1 Actinomycetota bacterium
GTTCTAAAGATTGCTGCATCTGGTTTAAAGGCGTTGCAGTTTGGAGATAGTGATCAAGTTGCCGTTGGAGACTCTGTAATTGCAATCGGTTCTCCACTTGGCCTATCCGGAACTGTTACAACTGGAATTATTAGTGCAAAGAATCGCCCAGTTACGGCTGGAGATTCTTCAAATGAAAGTTCATTTATCAACGCTCTACAAACCGATGCAGCGATTAACCCAGGAAACTCTGGAGGTCCGTTAGTTGATTCAACGGGTGCTGTCATCGGAGTTAACTCAGCGATTGCATCACTAGGTTCAGATTTACGTACAGGTTCGATTGGATTGGGTTTTGCGATTCCAATTAATCAGGCACGCAAGACCGCTGATCAACTCATTAAAAATGGAGTTGCAACATATCCCGTAATTGGAATTTCGCTAGATATGAATTACCCCGGCGAAGGTGCACAAGTTGCAACAAGCGGACGAGGAATTCTGGCTGGAAGTCCCGCTGAAAAGGCTGGATTAAAGGGCGGTGACATTGTGATTGCGCTGAATGGTCGCGCTATCAACGGTCCCGAAGAGTTAATTGTTGCGGTTCGATCCTTGAATGTGGGTGATGTAGTCAGACTCACATACAAGCGAAATGGTAAGGAAAATACAGTCTCGCTAACACTTATCGCGGCCAAGAAGTAATTGGCGTAGGCTAAAGCAATGTTCTTTGACCTAGGTGCGGGCGAACTCTTGGGCCTTGCAATTCTTGCGATGCTTCTTGTCGGTCCAGAACGTTTACCTAAGATTGCAGTCGACGCCGCCCAATGGGTAAAGAAGGCGCGCGGGTTGGCAACAAAGGCAACTTCTGAGCTTCGCGAAAATCTAGGACCTGGTTTTGAAGATCTACAACCTAAAGATCTCAACCCAAAAACTTTTGTAAAGAAGCAGCTTTCCGATCTCTTGGATGAAGAAACTCCAAAACCAAAGGTAAAGAAGCCAGCTGCCATGATCGATCCAGATTTGCTATGACACTTATTGAATTAGTTACAGATGCGCTTTCAAAGGTAAATGATCCTGAGTTGCGACATCCCATCACTGAACTTGGGATGATTGAGGATCTCTCCGAGAGTAGTGGCGCAGTTTCCCTCAAGGTACTTCTGACAATTGCAGCATGTCCAATGCAAGATCGATTAAGGACTGACATCTCTAACGCCGTCACAGGTGTAGAGGGTGTAAAGAGTGTGGATCTTGTATTTGGAGTCATGAATGAAGATCAACGTAACTTTGTGAAGAAGGTTGTCCGAGGTGGACGTGAAAAGTTCATTCCCTTTGCCCAACCTGATTCACTCACACGTGTTATTGGAATCGCATCTGGAAAAGGTGGAGTTGGAAAGTCATCAGTAACTGCCAACCTTGCTGTTGCAATTGCAAAGAATGGTTTGAGCGTAGGAATCTTGGATGCAGATGTGTATGGCCATTCGATTCCACGATTAATGGGTTTGATGGGGCAACGACCAACGGCGATCGATCAGATGTTTATCCCGCTTGAGTCATACGGGGTAAAGACGGTTTCGATGGAGATGTTTAAGCCTGAACGCTCTGATCCCGTCGCGTATAGAGGACCACTACTTCATAGAGTGTTAGAGCAGCTTTTATCTGATGCTTATTGGGGAGATCTCGATGTCTTGCTCATCGATTTACCTCCTGGAACCGGCGATTTAGCTATTTCACTGGGTCAATTGATTCCGACCTCAGAGATTGTTGTTGTAACAACTCCACAAGTTGCTGCAGCTGAGGTCGCCGAACGTGCTGGCCGTATCGCACATCAAATTCACCAACATGTCATTGGCGTTATTGAAAATATGTCAGCTTTTCCATGCCCAACATGCAGCGAAACCATTTCGCTCTTTGGTGAGGGCGGGGGAGAAGAAACTTCACGTCGACTTTCACAACTTGTGGGCAGCGATGTTCCACTGCTTGGAAAGATTCCATTTAGCCCAGCGCTACGTACTGGCGGCGATGATGGTTCACCAATTGTTGATGCAGATCCAAATGCTCCCGCTGCCGCAGCTATCGTTGAGATTGCAGAAAAACTGATGAAGCGAAGTAAGTCTTTACTCGGAGTCCGATTGGGTGTCTCGACGTAACTCTTTTGCAAGTTCATCAACTAAATCAGCTAGTTCACTGCGTACAAAATCACGAGTAGCAACCTCACCAAGTGAGTTGCGGAGCGCAGCTAGTTCGCGCGTCAAGTATTCAGTATCTGCAATTGATCGTTCATTTTGCCCACGATCTTCATTGAGTTGAATTCTGTCGCGGTCTGCTTGACGATTTTGTGCAAGAAGAATCAATGGGGCTGCATACGATGCCTGCATGGAAAGAATCAAAGTTAAAAAGATGAATGGATAATCATCAAAACGTAAATCTGCAGGAGCAGCAAAGTTCCAGATAACCCAAAAGGCAATAAAGATTGTCATGTACACGAGGAAGCGCGCTGTTCCTAAGAATCGTGCAAAGCGTTCCGACATACGACCAAACGCTTCAGGATCATAATTTGGACGAAGTGATCGGCGGGTCTCGCGAGGAGTGTCTAAGCCATAGTTACGTGCCATCTTTGACCCCCTTAAATACTTTCCGACTCAAATGACACTGGTGAATTTTCACGGTGATCATGACGCCAGTTTTCAGGCAGCAGGTGATCGAGCACATCATCCACCGTTACTGCACCTAACAAGCGCTCATTGGCATCCACAACAGGCAAAGAAAGCATGTTGTAGCTCGCTAAATGTGAGGAAACCTCATGCAAAGTTGCATCAGGATTTGTGGCCTTTGAATCGGTATCAACGATTGAGCCCAGCAGTGTTGATGGTGGTTCGCGAAGCAAACGTTGGTAATGAACCACACCAATAAAGCGACCGGTTGGAGTCTCTACTGGTTGGCGACAGATGTAAATCTGTGAAGCAAGTGCAGGAGAAATCTCTTTTTGTCGAACAGCGGCAAGGGCATCAGCAACAGTTGAATCAGCGGTCAAGACAATTGGCTCAGTCGTCATCATTCCACCAGCTGAGTAATCTTCATATGTCATTAACCGCAACACATCTTCTGCATCTTCTGGTTCCATGAGTTCAAGAAGTGCAGTTGCGCGCTCTTCGCCAACTTCGCGAAGTAGGTCAGCGGCATCATCAGGATCCATCTCGCCTAGAACATCTGCAGCACGTTCACCCTCAAGCTCTGCAAGTAGGGCAACACGGTTTTCCTCATCCATCTCTTCAAGCACATCTGCGAGGCGCTCATCTTCGAGTGCGCTGGCAACTTCAATACGACGCTTTGGTGCAAGATCCTGAAGTACGGCGGCAAGATCTGCCGCACGTAAATTAGCAAGGGTTGAAAGGAGGTTAGCAACACCCTGATTTTGTTCTGTATTTGCAAAGCCAACAACTTCTTCCCAGGTAACAGTTGATGTTGCGCCCTTGCGACGTAAGCCTCGACCTTTGCGCATGATGTGAACTTTTGCAATCAACCAATCGCCATTTCGATTTTGTTCCATGCCCATGTCTTCAACAACAACCTCTTCTGAGGTTTCTAGCAAGGTAATGGAGCGATCGAGCATTTCGCCGAGTACGAGAACTTCTCCTGGTCGGGTATCAAAGCGGCGCATGTTTAGCAGGCCAGTTATGACAACCGCTCCGCTTTCAATTGATGTAACGCGGGTGATAGGAACAAAGACTCGGCGACGCAATGGAACTTCAACAACTAAACCAAGGATTCGCGGTTGTTGATTGTTTGAACGCAGGGTCGCGACAGCATCTCGCACCTTTCCGACAGGATCACCATTTGGGTCAAAGACCGCGGTACCTGCAAGACGGGCGAGAAATACTCGGTTTAAGAGATTGCCGCTCATGGGTTAAGGGTACCTTTCTCTTATGACTTCAGGCGAACGCATTAATGACCACACTGCAATACCTGCTAAGCCTGATCTGATTCGTTTAGGTCTAGGAATTATTGGAATCGGTACATCAGGACCATTGATCGCAATGAGTGCAATGCCTGTGTTGACATTGATTTTTTGGCGCAACTTAGGTGGATCACTCATTACATTGCCATTTGCTCTGCGTCATTCACGTGATCGTGAAGGAATGAAGTGGGCGATGATTGCGGGGGTCTTGCTCGCACTGCACTTTATTGGCTTCTTTTTGGCGATGAGAATGACAACTGTTGCTGCGGGAACAGCGCTCGTTGCTCTTCAGCCAATTTTCGCCGCTCTATTTGTAAAGTTTAGTGGCGGTCACATTCCATCAAAAGCTTGGCTAGGAATGATTGTTAGTTTTTCAGGTGTTGTTTTGGTTTCTGGTGTTGACCTAACTATTTCCTATAGAGCTTTCTTAGGAGATATTGCAGCTTTGATTTCTGCAGCATTAGCTGCGGCGTACATGATTGCTGGTTCAAAGGCGCAGCGCACCTTAGAAACAAGTACCTACACGACAGTCTGTTACTTTGTTTGCTCGATCACCGCATTACCTATGGCATTAATTGCAGGAAATGAAATCTTTGCCTTTGAGCAAAAAGAGTGGCTCATACTTTTGGGGCTCATCCTTGGTGCTCAACTTTTGGGTCACACCATGTTTAACTCAGCGCTCAAGCGTGTTTCACCCGCGATCGTTTCCTTGATTGTGTTTTTCGAAGTACCCGTAAGCGCCGTGTTGGCAGCATGGTGGATTGATCAAACACCACCAATTGGAATTATCCCTGGAATTGTTTTGATTCTCGTTGGTTGCGTCTTGGTAGTTACCAGAACTCGTGGAGCAAGCAATGATTGATCTGCATACCCACACTAATTGCAGCGATGGAACAGATTCTCCCCGTGAATTAGTTAACAAGGCGATTGTTCAAGGTTTAGAGGTTCTAGGAATTTCAGATCACGACACAACATCTGGTTGGAAAGAAGCAACTGAATCTTTACGCGGAACTTTGAAGCTGGCGCTAGGTGCTGAAATATCGTGTCTAACAACAGATGGCGTAAGTGTTCACATGTTGGGGTTGTTGTTTGATTCGGAGCATCAAGAGATGCAACAGGTATTGGAAGAAACCCGCGATGGTCGGCTTCCTCGTATGCGCAAGATGATTGAGAAGATGAGAGCTGAGGGCATGGACATCTCGATGGAGGATGTAGAGCAAGCCATGCCCGCTGGTGCCACTATGGGTCGACCACACTTGGCAGATGCACTTGTTGCCAAGAAGATTGTGAAATCACGTGATGAAGCTTTTGTAGATTTGCTGCACAACGAATCACGATTTTATGTTTCACATGCTGCACCAACGCCAGTTGATGCCATCGCTTTGATTCGCAGAGCTGGGGGAGTTGCTGTAATCGCCCATCCATTTGCTTCACATCGTGGGCAAGTCCTTAAAGCAGAAGATTTCTCTGAGCTAGTTTCAGCAGGTTTAAATGGGATAGAAGTTGATCATCGCGACCAAAACCCTGATGAAAGAGGGATGTTGAGAACAATTGCCCGGGATTTAGATCTTGTAATCACTGGAAGTAGCGATTATCACGGCACCGGAAAACTTAACTCATTAGCGGAAAACCATACTCATAGGGAACAATGGGAGAAGTTAGAGTCACAAGCCAATGCTCGAAGGGTGGTTTCAGCGTGAAGGATGTCAGTGCAGTTACCTTTGCAATTCAGTCATTTGTGACCTTGTTTGTAATTATGGATCCGCCAGGAGCGGCCCCAATTTTCTTAGGTTTAGTTGCAGATAAGACTCAACGAGTTCGCCGAATCTTGGCGATGCAAGCGGCAGCGGTCTCATTCCTTGTCATTTCACTTTTTGCTCTCTTTGGTCGAGTAATTCTTGAATACCTCAATATTTCACTTGAGGCGCTTCAGGCTGCAGGTGCATTACTTCTTCTTCTTGTAGCACTTGAACTCTTGACCGGTAATGCAAAATCTATGAATGATGACAGCAATACCAATGTGGCATTGGTTCCACTAGGTACTCCACTTTTGGCTGGACCAGGTGCAATTGTTGCAACGATGATTTTCGTGCAGCAAGTTGATTCGCGTGAAATGGGATTTGCTTTGGTGGCCGCTGTTATTGCGGTTCATATAGCCATTGCACTAGTTCTCATGGCGTCGACAACAATTCTTAAGGTAATCAAGGAGACTGGCGTAACCCTAGTAGCCCGAATTGCCGGTCTATTGCTTGCAGCAATCGCAGTACAAATGCTTGTAGATGCGATTCGCGTCTTTGTTGCTGCTTAGTTTTCTTTAAACTTTTTGGTGCGTGTGCGTGTTCGCTCGGTACGTGGCTTTGGAGCATCCTGCTTTGCGCGTGCAGGCCGTGCATCTTTACTCTCCACCTTTGCAGCGGGCTTTGCCTTAACCATTCGGCCAGTTGAACCAGCAGGAATATTGAGCATTTCATAAAGATGTTCCGAAGATGAGTAAGTCTCTTCAGGTTCAGCTAATCCAAGTTCAAGTGTTTGGTCAATCATCTTCCAGCGGGCAAGTTCATCCCAATCAACAAATGTGACTGCGATTCCATGTGCGCCTGCTCGAGCGGTTCGACCAATTCTATGTACGTAAGTCTTTTCATCTTCTGGGCACTGATAGTTAATGACGTGAGTGATTCCATCAATATCAATTCCTCGAGCAGCAACATCGGTTGCCACCAATACATCTGATTTACCAGCTTTGAAATCGCTCAACGCTTTTTCACGAGCGCTTTGCCCAAGGTCACCATGAATTGGTGCTGCCTTGAAGCCACGCTCCATTAAATCTTCAGCGGTCTTTTGTGCAGTTCGCTTGGTACGACAGAAAACCATAGTTGGGCCACGACCATCGGCCTGCAAGATTCGTGCCAACATTTCGATTTTGTCGAGAGCATGAGCACGCAAAACATGCTGCTTGATTCGGGTAACAACAGCGCCTTCATCTTCACTATCTTGAGTGCGGATGTGAATTGGTTGGTTCATGAAGCGACGAGCAAGAGCGATGATGTCACCAGGCATAGTTGCTGAAAACAACATAGTTTGAGCGCGGTTAGGAGTGCTAGACAAGATCTTTTCTACATCTGGCAAGAATCCGAGATCCAGCATTTCATCAGCTTCATCAAGGACTAAGCGGGATACCTCTTTTAGCTTGAGTTGGCCTTGACGTGAGAGATCCAGTAAACGACCAGGAGTTCCAACAACAATTTCAACACCTGCGTGCAAGGCTTCAATTTGAGGTTCAAATGCACGACCACCATAAACAGCAAGGGTACGAATTCCACGGTTTGCTGCAAGCTCTTCAATATCTCGGGTTACTTGGGTGCATAGCTCGCGAGTAGGAACAACGATTAATACCTGAGGCATACCTTTATTGGCAAAATCTGCCCACTCAACATCGTTAGGCGCAATCACGCGTTCGATAACGGGAATACCAAAAGCAAGTGTTTTTCCAGTACCGGTTTTAGCTTGCCCGATCACATCACCATCAGCCAGTGCAATTGGCAAAACCATTTCCTGAATTGCAAATGGGGCTAGAAAACCATGAGCATGAAGCGCCTCAATAGTTTCGCTGCGCAGGGGTAACTCTGCAAATGTTGCTGACATAATTAACTAATCCTAACGATTTTAATTGCGTGGAAAACCTGAAATGCCTCGCCACATGAGGTTGTAAACTAATGTCACAGCTTCCTGTCGGCTCAACTTGCTATCTCGTTCGAGCCAGTGACGAGCAGTTACTTGCGCATAACCAATCATTCCAACACCCAAAAGCATCGATGCCTCTTTTGATAGGCCTGTATCTATTGCAATTACCGCACTTGCAGCAGCTGCACAGTCGTAAGTCATTCTGTTTAAGCGCTCATGAACCTGTGGCTCAACGCTCATATCACTCTCGAAGAGCAAGCGGAAAGCTTCGCCTTCCCTTTCAATAAATGCGAAGTATGCATCAACTGTGGCATGCACACGGTCCTTATTGTCTGGGGTAGAAGCAATTGCTTTCTGAATCTCAAAAACCAATGAATCAATATGTAAATCTAAGACAGCCAAGTACAGCTCTAACTTTGATGGAAAGTGCTGATACAAAACAGGCTTTGAGACATTTGCACGATCTGCGATCTCATCCATAGCTGCTGAGTGGTATCCAGCAGCGGTAAATACTTCAAGGGCGGCAGATAGCAACAATGCCCGGCGCTCATCGCGAGGCAAGCGAGCCTTGTTGGTTGTGTCTACGTTACTCATTGGTCTAATCGTACGGCAGAATTACCAAACATGAACCGCTCCTATGAAGGATTCCGCATCCTGCTCGTGCATGCACATCCTGATGATGAAACCATCAATAACGGGGCAACAATGGCTTTGTATGCAGATTTAGGGGCTCAAGTCACGCTCGTGACCTGTACTCGTGGAGAAGAAGGCGAAGTATTAGTCCCAGCTCTTTCGCATTTAGCAAGTAGTCAAAAAGATCAACTTGGCTCTCATCGTGAGACAGAACTTGCGAATGCAATGAAAGCTCTCGGAATTACAGATTATCGATTCTTAGGTGCTCCATCTACCAAGTTTCGAGATAGCGGAATGATGGGAACAGAACCAAATAATCGTCCAGATGTTTTCTGGCAAGCAGATGTAGATGCCGCTTCAAATATCTTGGCAAAGATTATTGATGAGATTAAGCCGCACATTCTTATTACATATGATGAAATCGGTGGATACGGACATCCTGATCACATTCAGGCGCACCGTGTTGCAATGAGAGCATCAGAGTTATCTACATGGGAGATACAAAAGATTTATTGGAACACCATGCCTAAATCTGTTTTGGCTGAAGGTATCGCCAAGATGAAGGAGATTGGATCTGACTTCTTTGGAGCAGAAAGTGTGGATGATTTACCTTTTGCAAAAGATGATGAGTTTGTAACAACGTTGATTGATGGCGGCGCTTATGTTGATGCAAAGATGGCAGCTATGAAGGCGCATGAGACACAGATTTCACTAGATGGCCCCTTCTTTGCTCTTTCTAATAACTTAGGGCTGCAGATTTGGGGAGATGAGTACTACACCTTGGTTAAGGGTACAAAGAGCGAACCATTTGATACTCATGGCCGTGAAACAGATCTAACATCTGGAATCTCACTGTAATGAAGGTTTTTTACTCACTTTTGTTTGGTGCAGCACTAGGCGCAAGCTCAATCTTTATCCATAGTTATTACCCACCTATCGGATTAATCCTGAGTTTGGTTGCAACAGCTGTTGGAATCTGGGCAACAGGACGATTGTGGGGGAAGCGTTCGTATAAGTTCATCGCCTCAATAGCGTGGGCTTTAGTGGTGCTGCGTGCTGGTTTTCCAGGTCTGAATGAAGAGTATTTAATCCAAGGCGATGCAATTGGAATGTCGTTGATTAACTTTGGGTTCATTGCAATTGTTATCGCAATTGTGACACCGCTCTAACTCCAGAGCTGTCCTTCGGGAGTATCTTTAATAATTAGTCCAAGGGTTTCTAATTCAATACGCAGGCGATCACTCTCTGCCCACTGTTTATCATTTCGGGCAGTTGCTCTCTGGTCCAAAAGGGTTTTCATTTGTGGCGTTAGTACCCGTGCCTCAATAGGGCGATCTAGATCTAAAGCCAATACCTGATCGGCGTAACGGAACACAGAAGCTTTATTTTCTGAATTATCTTTTTCGATCTCTCGCAGTCGCATTATTGCCGTAGAGGTATCGATATCAGCATTGAAGGCTCGCTCAATTTCAGCATCAACTGAGATTGAATTATCTGAAGACCATTGCGCCATCTTCATCCGCCAGCGCTTGAGAGTTTCATCTGCCGCCTCAATTGAGTTCCATGTCAGATCCATTTGTGATCGGTACTTGTTTTCAAGAAAGCAAAGGCGAATTGCTAGCGGATCGATTCCTCGTTTGATGACATCGCTGAGGAGCACAACATTTCCGGAGCTCTTTGACATCTTTTTGCCCTCAAAAAGCAGGTGTTCGCCATGGACCCACAGATCAACCGCTTCCTTGTTAATTAAGGCGTTTGATTGCGCTCGTTCATTCTCATGGTGGGGAAAGCGAAGATCGATTCCACCGACATGAATATCAACATGGCCATCGAGAAGTTCAAGAGACATCGCCGAACATTCAATGTGCCAACCAGGAAAACCTTTACCCCACGGTGATTCCCACACCATCTCAGTGCGGTCGCCGGCAGCTTTCCACAGCGCCCAATCTGCGTGAAATCTCTTGGCTCCATCTTCGCTGTACTCATAGCGGTGTCCGGGCTTGAGTGAATCTAATTTGTTGCCACTTATAGCGCCGTAACTTTCAAAGTTCTGAGCACTGAAATACACAGATGAATCACTGCCTACATAAGCAAAGCCTGCATCTACCAATTTCCCAATGAGGCTGAGCATCATGTCGATACTTTCACTGGCTCTTGGATAAGCGGTTGCAGGTTGGATATTGAGCGCTGCTAAATCTGTGTGAAATCTTTCTTCATACTTTCGAGCAATTTCAAATGGATCAACTTTTTCTAACTTTGCTTGGCTCAACATCTTGTCATCATTAACAAAATCTTCAGACATATGTCCAACATCAGTAATATTCTGAATGAGACGAGGCCGAGAGTCATTTAACTTGATGACCCGTGCAATTAGATCTGACAGTAAGAAAGTTCTGAGATTTCCAACATGGGCATCTCGATAAACCGTTGGTCCACAGCAATACATTCGGATTTCTTTTTGTTCTACATCAACCTGCTTAAGGCCACGTGATTGAGTGTCATATAACTTCATTCCTTCTCAATCACCTTCCTCCATACAAAAATCTCACTATGAGAGAATTCAATTACCTCACCACGCTTGTTCCGTAATGAATTCGGGGTAAGTAGGTGCCCCAAGATGTCGCGGAAGCCCCCTTCGGCTTCATGCAGCCTGATCGATACCCGCGAGCCGATGAGTTCGGTGAATTGAGATTCGAGCTCTGTTGGCATGTGACAACGATAAGCCCACCGTTAAATATCGACTAGCCGTAAATATCGCGCTGTGGCGATACTTGCCATTAGAATTCCCGACTAGATACCTGTCCAAACCTTGGAGGCCGCTCGTGACCTATGTGATCGCAGACCCGTGCGTCGATGTAAAAGATAAGTCCTGCATCGAAGAATGTCCCGTGGATTGCATTTATGAAGGCGATCGAATGCTGTACATCCAGCCAGATGAGTGCGTCGATTGCGGTGCATGTGAGCCGGTCTGCCCAGTAGAAGCTATCTACTACGAGGATGATGTTCCTGGCGTGTGGAAAGAGTTTGGCAAGGTCAATACAGAGTTCTTTATTGAAATCGGTTCTCCAGGTGGAGCAAGCAAGGTTGGCCCAACTGGCACAGATCACGCTTCAATCGCAGCGCGACCACCAAAGAGCGAGTAACCATTGCGTGCCCAGCTCCCAGATTTTCCTTGGGATGCGTTAGCGCCATACGGTGAGAAGGCTCGTTCCCACCCACAAGGGATTATCGATCTCTCGCAAGGAACTCCGGTAGATCCCACACCTGAGTTTATTCAGCAAGCTTTTCGCGATGCCTCTAACTCTCCAAGTTATCCCGTTACCGCTGGTACGCCAGAACTTCGAGCAGCGATTAAGAAATGGGCAACTGAACGTTTAGGTGCAACTGGAGATTTTGATGTTCTGCCATTAATTGGTTCAAAAGAGTTAGTGGCATGGTTGCCAACATATCTTGAGTCAAAAAAAGTTTTGATTCCTGAAATCGCATATCCCACATATCACGTAGGAGCGGTTCTTGCCGGTGCAGATTCAGTGCCTGTTGCAATTGATGCAACTCATTGGCCGGCAGCTGATTTAGCGTGGTTGAACTCTCCATCTAATCCAACTGGAAGAGTGCATAGCGTTGATGAAGTCAAGGCGTGCATCGATTGGTCACGAAAAAATAAATCAGTTTTGATTTCCGATGAGTGTTATCTGGAGTTTGATCAAACAGCTCACTCTGTTTCAATTTTGTCTCAAACCGGAGGCGACAACACAAATATTCTTGCGGTGCACTCACTGTCAAAGCGTTCATCAATGGCTGGATATCGCGCCGCTTTTATGGTGGGAGACTCCGCTTTAATCGCTCGAATCCGTGAGATTCGAAAGCATGGAGGAATGATGGTTCCTCTTCCAGTTCAAAAAGCTATGACCGCTGCACTTGCAGATGATGCTCATGTTGCACAACAGCGAGATCGGTATAACGCTCGTAAGGATGCGATGCGTCCAGCACTTGCAGCAGCAGGTTTCACAGTTGAGTTCAGTGATTCGGGTTTGTATTTGTGGTGCACTCGTAATGAGGATGCCTGGACTAGCGTTGCATGGCTTGCAGAGCGGGGAATTCTGGCTACACCAGGAAGTTTTTATGGCTCACTTGGTGCCAACCATATTCGTATTGCGATGACAGCCTCTGACGCTCAGATCGCAGATGCAGTACAACGTTTGAAGGCTTAATAATGGCTGTAGCAATTCTGTTGGTGGGCGGGTTTGGCACTCGTTTAATGCCATTGACCCGCAATACTCCAAAGCCAATGTTGACCGTCGCAGGTATCCCTGTAACGGAGCATCAATTGATGATGGCTAAAGCTGCAGGAATTACTGAAATTGTCTTAGCAACTTCCTATCTTTCAGATGTGTTTACTCCGTACTTTGGAGATGGATCGCAATGGGGGATGAGCATTAAGTATGCGGTTGAAAAAGAACCGCTTGGCACTGGAGGAGCGATTCGAAATGCAGCCCAGTTGCTTGATACCAAAGAGTCGGTAGTAATTCTCAATGGTGATGTTTTGAGTTCGCATGATCTAACGGAACAAATCCGCCAACATGAAGCACACGATGCAGATGTCACCTTGCACTTAACGCAAGTAGAGGATGCTCGTGCATTTGGTTGCGTTCCAACAGACCCTGAAGGCAGAGTTACCGCATTTCTTGAAAAAATGGATAACCCTGTAACCAATCAAATCAATGCAGGATGTTATGTTTTTAATCCACGCGTTATCTCTTCAATTCCTTTAGACACTGTCGTCTCCGTCGAGCGTGAAACATTTCCGCAGTTAGTAAGCAGTGGTGCAAAGGTTTTTGGATATATAGAAAATGCATATTGGTTAGATATTGGAACTCCAAAAGCATTGCTTAAAGCCTCGACAGATATCGTTCTTCGTAGCGGTCCAGCTTTAGTTATGCCCCAAGCACATGTAGATCCATCCGCAACAATCACGGGTGGAAGCTGCATTGGGCGAGGCAGCTCTGTGGGGGCAGGTGCCTCCATCGATGGCTCAATCATTGAAGCTGGAGCGGTGATTGGCAGCAATTCGGTGATCACCAACTCTTTTGTGGCGGCAGGTGCCACCGTCGCAAATGAGGCGAAAATAGGGTCATCTTTTGTCACAAAAGGCGAAATTCTTCCGATTCCTCAATAGTTCAGGCGTAAATTCCTTTTCGCGGGCTTGACATGAGCGAGTTACAAGCGTGTAATTCACTCCTAAGAAAGTCTTTTCCAAGAGGGATGAGACAAGATCTAGCTAATGGAGCATCGACGTTA
>JBEAVJ010000068.1:0-5108 GCA_041160995.1 Actinomycetota bacterium
GATCAGTTCTTTCCGATCACCTTTAAGGCAGCTGTTGCTGGAACTACAACCCTGCCTGCAGATGAGGTAACCGCGACAATTAATGGTGTTGCAGTTACGACCCGTACACCTGCGACCTTGGGTTACCGTCAGGTTGCTACCGTTGCAGCTGTTTCAAAGAATGGTGCGCCACTTACCTATCGTTCATTGGCACCGGCGTGCGCGTTGAATGGCCAGCAAATTACTCCGTTAGCTGCAGTTGGCGAGTGTGCAATTTCAGTAACCAGCGCAGGTAATGCCACCGCAGCACCTGTCACCGTTATCTTGCCGATTCGTTTGACCGTCGGCGCACAGACATTAGGCAGCTTTGCTTTGGCGCAATCATTAAAGGCGTACAGCAAGACAAATCTGCCAACTGAGACAAACTTTGGTGAAAAGGTTACTTACAAGGCGGTTGGATCATGTTCTGTCGTGCGCTCGGTGCTAACAATGCGTAAAGGCAAGTGCGATATCAGCGCAACATCTAAGGCTAGAAAAGGTTTGTACGAGGCTTTGAGTCTTAAGCTAACGACAACAAGTAAGTAATTAATTAACCATCAGGCCATTGATGCAGAAGGCGGTCGCATAAGCGATCTCACTTTCTGCGTCATGGCCTGATTCAATTCTCTTAGGGCGCGTTGTGCATCCTTTACCCCAAGTTCAGTTACTGCCTTCATCAATGGTGCCATCAACGCTCTGTGCGCCATTCCGATGTGTTGTGCACGTGATTGTGGCATCGCTGTTGCGTTCAGCGCCTTCGCTAAAAGGTGGCGACCATCTGCAATGTAGGTAAGCGCACCTCTGACCCAGCAGGTAACAATGCACTGGGCATCGACGCAATCGGCTACTGCGATGTCAAGTGTGTGGCCAAAACTTTGTAGTTCATCAATAACTAAATCTGCAACTAACTCTGATCCGCTTCCAAAGTACTCGTACACAGATGTACGTGACAAACCTGCACGTTGCGCAACGGCGGCAACGGTAATTGCTGCACCACCTGATTCAAGTGCGATGCTTGCAGCTGCTTCAATCAGCTGATTACGACGCCAATCACGGTGCTCGGCTAGTGTTTGGGTTTCAATGCGAGGCATATTTTTATTGTTTCATGCTTTCGCGAAGTCTTCTCAGTGAATCTACGACTACCGCCTTGTCTGAGGTTCGCCAGAGAGGTGGCATAGAGTTAAGTAAGACACTTCCATACCTTTTGGTGACGATTCGAGAGTCCAAGATCGCAACTACTCCCCGATCATCAACTGATCGAATCAAGCGGCCGGTGCCCTGAGCGAGCAATAGCGCTGCTCGGGGTAGAGAAACCTGCATGAATCCGCTGCCACCAGCAGCATCTGCCTGCGATGCACGTGCACTCATGACCGGTTCATCAGGACGTGGAAAGGGAATGCGATCAATTGCAACAAGAATGCAACTATTTCCAGGAACATCAACTCCCTGCCATAAGGACATTGTTCCAATCAAAATTGAGGTTTCATCCTTAGCAAAACGTTCGACTAAAGGGCCAACCGCATCGCCCCTCTTTTGAGTAATGATCTTGATGGGAAGCTCTGCTAACACTTTTCGCAGATGTAAATCCGCCGCTTCTACCCCACGCCAGGAAGAAAAGAGCGCAAGGGTTCGTCCACCAGCTGCATCAATGAGCTCGCCGAGTTCTGTTAATACATCGTGGCTCGGCCCATCGCGACCTGGTTCAGGTAAATGCTTAGGCATATACAAAACACCTTGATTAGCAAAATCAAAGGGAGAGCCAACATCGAGCATTTGAACATTTGCTGGATCAACTTCACCATCTTTGAGCTCTGCATTCATCTCTTCATTGACTAAAAAGCCGATGCTCTTGGCCATTGAATCAAAGCCCTTGCCAATAGTTAAGGTCGCAGAGGTTGCAATGACAGGTGTTTGTGTCAAGAGATTTTCACGAAGAACTTCAGAGACAGATAATGGCGCTAGATAAAGAGTTGAAAAGGTTGGCTCATACCAAAGAACTAAACCATCCCCCATTTTGAGCAAGGTGCTGGCGGTTGTTGCGATCTCATTGACCGCACCCTTTACTCGTGCACGCTCTGCTAAAGCATCGGTATCGATGATTTCATCATCTGCCGATAAGAACTGAACAATTGCTTTAGAGGCTTCCATTACCTTGCGAATTGAAAACTCAAGGGATTGTGGAATCTCTTCTAAACGACCTTGAGAAGTTGGATCACCCTTTACATCCTCGCCATAATCGACCATTGATTCATGGAAATCATTAGCCGCCTTGTGGAAGGCATCTGAAAGCTTGCCCGGCATGAACTTTCGGGCCATGGCAGCAGCTCGTAGAACACGGTTTGATGTGAGTTCATCGGTAACTGCTTGGGTGGCTCTATCCATGAACTCATGTGCCTCATCCAAGATGACGCAATCGCGTTCCGGCAAAATTGGATGTGAATCAACGATCTCGATTGCAAGCAAGGTGTGGTTAGTAACCACGATATCGGCGGTCTGCGCCTTTGCCTTTGCATTTGCTGCAAAACATTGTGAGCCAAATGCGCACACATCGGCACCCACACATTCGCGGCCCGATGTGCTGTTTGCTAACCACACACGACGATCTACTTCGGGTGCATCATCACGATCTCCGCTGACACCAGGAGTCTTTGCCCACGCAATGAGCCGCTTGGCATCTTTTTCAAGTGATGAAACCTCCATCACTAATTCGGTATCTGGATCTATATCTTCACTATTCATCTTCTGTAAACAGATGTAATTTCCAACGCCCTTGTAGATTGCATAAGAAATCTCGCGACCTAGCTCTTTTTCTAACGCTGGTACCACTGCCGGTAAATCGCGATCAACTAATTGACGCTGCAAGGCGATTGTTGCTGTGGCTACCAGAACTTTGCGTCCATGCACGATTCCCGGAATTAAGTAGGCAAGGGATTTACCGGTACCAGTACCGGCTTGAACCATAAGGTGGTGACGATTTGTTAAGGCGTTTGCAACCGCCTCAGCCATTTCAATCTGACCTTCACGGGCTGAACCACCAATTGCTTCTACGGCAACATCGAGTGCGCGACGCACCTGTGCCGACATGTCGCTCATTAAAGAGCCATCAAATCCATAAACTCATTTACGGGTGTGGCTGAAAGCTTGTCGTAATCAAGGCAGAGATCGATGATCTGCTTTTGCTTATCTGCATCGTAAATGCGAGCAAGGTTGGTCTTGTACTTCTCAATCAGTAGTGGAATACCTTCGGTGCGACGACGAGCGTGACCAATTGGGTACTCAACAGCGACCTCTTCAAAGACGGTGCCATCCTTGAATTCGACGGTAATTGCGTTGGCAATAGAGCGTTTTTCCGGGTTGTGATAATCAGCTGTGTACCCAGGATCTTCTACGCACACAATCTTTTCCCGCAAAGCATCGATACGAGGATCGGCTGCTATGTCTTCTTCGTAATCACGTGCAGTTAGGCGACCAAAGATAAATGGAACAGCAACCATGTACTGAATACAGTGATCGCGATCTGCAGGGTTATTGAGCGGACCCTTCTTATCGATGATGCGGATACACGCCTCGTGGGTACGGATCGTTACCTTGGCAATGTCATCAGAAGTTTTTCCAGCTGCCTGCATCTGGTGGTAGATCGTCATCGCAGCTTCAACACCTGTTTGCGAATGGAATTCGGCAGGAAATGAGATCTTGAACAAAACATTTTCCATTACATATGAACCGTAGGCACGCTGAAACTTAAAGGCATTTCCTTTAAAGGAAACATCGTAGAAGCCCCAGGTTTTTGCGGTGAGCGCAGATGGATAACCCATCTCGCCAGTCTTTGCGATTAATGCAAGACGCACTGCGCGCGATGTTGCATCACCTGCCGCCCACGACTTACGTGAACCTGCATTGGGAAAGTGACGATAGGTGCGCAGTGATTGTCCATCAACCCACGCTAGTGAAACCGCAGCAAGTGCTTGATCACGTGTTAAGCCCATCATCTGTGCGACCACAGCGGTTGATGCGACCTTTACAAGAATGACATGGTCAAGGCCCACTTTGTTAAAGGAGTTTTCAAGTGCGATACAGCCTTGAATTTCATGCGCTTTGATCATTGCGGTTAAAACATCTTTGACTGTGAACTTCTTATCAGTTGTGCGTGACAACCAATCGGCGGTTGCAAGGATTGCACCTAAGTTATCTGAAGGGTGTCCCCATTCAGCAGCGAGCCAGGTGTCATTGAAATCTAACCAGCGAATCATCGCGCCAATATTGAAAGCACCTTGCACTGGATCTAAAACATGCTTGGTTCCTGGAACCTTGACGCCATTTGAAACTGTTAATCCTGGAACAACTGGCCCCAAAAGCTTGGTGCAGGCTTCGTATTCAAGGGCTTCTAGACCACAACCCAGTGTGTCCATAAAGCAGTTCCATGCAGTTTCATAAGCAACCGGAGATTTGATCTCGTAGTTCAGTGCGTAATCGACGATATCGATAATCGCTTGATCGTATGGCTGGTTACCTTGGGCTACATGGCTGGACATATTTAGCGCTTTTCGATTGGAACGAAGGCTAGATCTTCTGGACCAACGTAGGTTGCTGTTGGGCGGATGATCTTTCCATCGTTGCGCTGCTCAATAACGTGAGCTGTCCAACCAGAAATGCGAGCCATTACGAACAATGGGGTGAAGTAGTTAACAGGAATCTTCATCGCATCGTATGCAACAGCTGAGAACCAGTCGACGTTAGGGAACATCTTCTTAACTTCCCACATCACAGATTCAATGCGCTCTGCTACATCGTACAAATTCTCTTTACCGGCAGCTACCGCTAGCTCCTTCGTAAGAACCTTGACGATCTCATTGCGTGGATCTGACACTGTGTAGACAGGGTGTCCGAAGCCAATCACAACTTCCTTGTTCTCTACACGCTTGCGAATATCAGCCTCTGCTTGATCTGCTGTTGCGTAACGAAGTTGAATCTCAAGTGCGACCTCATTAGCGCCACCATGCTTTGGACCGCTGAGCGCTCCGATTGAGCCGGTAACACATGAGTAAATATCTGCGCCGGTTCCTGCAATTACGCGACCGGTAAATGTTGAA
>JBEAVJ010000069.1:0-5924 GCA_041160995.1 Actinomycetota bacterium
GTAAAGAGGATGTATGGAAGAGTATGAATTCCTCCAACAATCTTCATATCCTCTTTGACATAAATTGCAGCCCAGTCACTGACCGCATACTCCAGCATGATCACCAAGAGCAATGCAGCTGAAACTTGTCTATCGATGGTAAATCCCTTAAACATATCGCGAGCTCGATGCTCTGAATCCGGGTTGAGATCTGCCTTTACTAAATTTGGAGAAATCCTGTGAATAATCATGGACATCGCAACAAAGCAGAAGGCAGAGAGAAAGTTTGTGTAAGTATCTAAAGCCACACGATCAACAAGTAAGCCTGCGATGATTGAAGAGATTAGGGCACCACTGCTCCAAAAACCGCTCAGCAGCGTAATGATCTGCTTCTTTGTTCTATCTTGATAAAAGAAACCTTGAGAGTTGATAGAGATGTGAAAAGCTGAAATTGCCCCGCCTTGAATGATGATGAAAACTAAGAAGAGCAGACTCGATGTACTGTGAGTTAAAAACACCAAACTGGTTGCAAGTAAAAATGCCCCAAGGTGAAGCATCCACCGTGCGCCATACTTATGTACTAAATGGCCGACAGTTAAGAGCGCCACCAAGTTTCCGATTGCTCCCATGCTGACCAAAGAGCCAAACTCTCCATTAGTGAGTTTGAGATTTGCCTTTACTTCAGGGAAGCGAGGCACCCACGACATGATCAAAAGGCCAAAGAGGAAGAAAAGCCCCTTAATAAGGTTGAGTTCATGCTCAACATTGATGGTTTTTCTCAAAATAGTGCACTGGCGAGCTCTTTACGAGCTGCCACCAAACGAGGATCACTGGGATCAACTAATGCAAAGAGATTAAGGAGATGATCCTTCACCTTGGAGCGATCATCACCTGTTGTTGCACGTACCGCGTGCAGTAAGCGTGTGAATGCCGCCTCTACCCCACCATTAACAATCTCAACATCAGCTGCCTTTAACTGCAAGGCGATATCTCCAGGATTGTTGGTGGATTCATCGATAACTTGGTTGAGATCTAAACCTTCAGTACGCATGAGCAACTGTGTCTGTGCTAATCCTAGTTTTGCAAGGTTTTCAGATGGTTTGCGAGAAAGCCACTTCTTGTAAGCAGCCTCTGCTGCTAGATAATTTCCTGCCTCTAGCGCTTCCATCGCTTCAATCTCTTCTGCTTCCATCTGTTCAACAGGTGCTTGTCCGACACCTTGTTCTGATGCAAGTGTTAAAACCTTGTCGAGCACCATGCGCACTTGTGCTTCAGGGTAAGCCTGCTCAAAAAGCGGAACCATCTGTTCTGCAATAATTGCAACCGCATATGGAACGGTTTTGGTCTGAAAGGCTTGAGCCACCTGAGGATGCGCTTCAATATCAACGCGTGCTAGAGCAAAGGCTTGCTTGTAATCTCCTTCTAGCTTTCCTAAAAGTTTCACCATCTCGGCAGACTCTGGAGATCTAGGTGACCACATCAAGACAATTACTGGGCGAACCAGAGATAGTGGAAGGATTTCAGAGCTTAAATTCTCGACCGAAACTTCGATACCTGGCATCGGAATTGAAGGATCCACCTTTGGCTTAGTTAAAGAACTTAAATCAAAGGCTTGCCCAAAGTTAGGTGGCAAACTCATGTTGCCATCCTATCTATTCATGGCAAGATTTCAGCACAGTAATCATCGGTGGCAGCTTCTAAACCGACGTCATAGCCTGCTTTTTCACTCAAATACCAGCGATTTTCAAGGATTTCATGGAACATCTGGGCTCGCTCTACTCGTCCTCTCATGTGATCGGGAACTCTATTGATTACCGGCTCAAAGACTTCATAGATCCACTTCTTAGCCATCTCTTGAATGGGAATTCCCATCTTGTTTTCACGTGCGTTATATCTATCAAAGGAAGCAAGCAGTCGCTTAGCCTGCAACTCTTCTGCATCTAAACCAACTAATTCACGTAAGCGCTGTGTGTGATATCCAGCGGCGACTAGCTTTGGCTGGAATGAAATCATTTGTGTATCACCATCGATGGTAATTGCAACCTCTTCAACAGCAAATCCAAGATCATGAAGTTGGCGCATCGCTCTTTCAACTGCGTGACGATCCTTTGGATCTAGTAATTGTCTTTCCTTGAGAGCGGCCCAAATTCGACGATAACGTCGAATAACCGCTTCAGATGCACGAACAGGATCCATACCTGGGTAAAGAACTCCAGATAAAGCAAGATCCTCTAGTTCTGCCGCTACGTTGAAGTGAACGATATCTAAATCATGTTCACGTTGACCATCACTCAAAGTTTTCTGGAACTCGCCAGTTTCTGCATCCACAAGATAGGCGGCAAAGCCCTCTGCATCTCGGCGGAATAAGGTGTTTGAGAGTGAACAATCTCCCCACCAAAATCCCAATAAATGTAATCGGACTAAAAGCAAAGCTAAAGCACTTGCCATCGTTGTAATCTCATGGGCGGTAACCGCTCCAGATAAGAGCACTCGATAAGGCAAGGAATATGGAAGGAAACGAGTAACGATTGCACAAGGGAGCTCTTCGCCATTTGCATCGACTCGACCTTCAACAACAGCAACTTGTTCAACACATGGAGCATTCAGGTGTGAAAGCTCGCGAAGAATTTTGTACTCGCGATTTGCAAACTCGGAAACCGTTTCTTTCACCGCATAGACCTCGGCATCAGGGTCATTACTGGCCCGAACCAAACGCACAATATGTCGTGAAATTCCGCGCTTTTCAGCAAGGGCTGGATCCTCAGGCCACTCTTCAAGGGGCAGGTGCCAGGGCAGGCCTGTAACAGCAGCGATCTCTTCGCCTAAGCCTGTAATGCGCAATGCCATGCTCGTATTCTCTCGTATAAATGTGTCGGGAACATGAACACCACGTCTCTATAAGAGTGATCTATGCACTTTAGAATGCTCCTATGGCTATTTCACAGCGCATTAAGAAGGCAGCTACTCGACCAGCAAAGGCAGAGAAGGTTGCTGCTGATTACGGAACCATGGGAGCTCCTATCAATCGGGCTCACCCCTTTTACTTTGGGTTTATTGCAACCTTGGGTGCGCTTACTGCCATTTTATTGATGCGTGCTCTTGCGAGTGTGAGCCAGATATTTGTTCTCATTCTTATCGCACTGTTCTTAGCAACTGGCTTGAATCCAGCGGTTGAAGCGCTGCGAAAGCGAAACCTATCTCGTAACGCTGCAGTTACCGTTATTTTCTCTTCGGTAATTCTCTTTGTGATCTTCTTTTCACTAGTAGTTATTCCTCCAGTCATAAGCCAGGGAACCAATCTCATTGAATCAGCGCCCCAACTACTCCAAGATTTAATGAAGAATGAAACGATCAACCAACTGAATACTCAGTACGGAATTATTGATACCTTGCAAGAAAGATTGAAATCAGTAACTTCAGATGGAACCTTGTTGATTTCAACATTTGGCGGCGTTATCGGAGTTGGAAAATCTGTACTTTCCGGGTTCTTTACCGCTCTTACCATTTTGGTTTTGACTCTTTACTTCATTACTTCTCTTCCTCAAGCAGTAAATCTTGGGCTTTCACTAGTACCAGCAAGTCGTCGTGACCGAGTTGGGTTGCTAACAAATGCTGTTATCGCCCGAGTAGGTTCATTTGTTGGCAGCCAGATCTTGATTGCTGCTATGGCTGCTGTATTTGTCACAATACTCTCAACAATTCTTGGGCTTCCTTCACCCTTTGCAATAGGCATGTTTGTTCTCGTTGCAGCTCTTATCCCTCTCATTGGTCACTTTATTGGAGCGGGAATGTTTACCTTGATTGCCCTGTCTCAGTCTTTGGTAATCGGCATTGTTGCTTTTGTCGCTTACGTTGTATACGTACAAATCGAAAATTACGTAGTGACTCCCCGCATAATGAAGCGAACACTCTCAGTACCAGGTGCGGTAACAATTATCGCTGCCTTGATTGGTTCATCACTTCTAGGATTAGTTGGCGGATTGCTCGCTGTGCCTGTTGCGGCATCAATCATTTTGATTCTCGATGAAGTTGTTATTCCCCGAGCAAATAAGGCTTAAAACTCAAGCGGAAGGGTTGTAGGAACGCCGCTTACAATCGAAACTATCTCTGATAGAACTCGATGCACAGCAGGTTCTCCTACCCATAAGTGCTTAGCCTCATCCACAGCAACAATCTTCATTGTTGGAACAATCGAAAATCTCTTTCGCGCAGCTTCAGGTTGCAAATAGTCATCTAGTTCAGGCACTAACGCTGTTATTGGGCGAGGATCTGTATTCCAATACTCAAGCTGTTCAACTGTTGTGGTGCGCAATGGTGGACTTAGAAGGATCAGTCCTTTATGTCGAGAATCTTTTGCATGCTGCAAGGCCAGGTCGGTACCAAATGACCACCCAGTGACCCACACATTCTCTAACTTCAAAGTGTCAAAGCAGTAACGCAACATCGCTTCGACATCAAACCGCTCCGACTTTCCATTATCAAAGTTACCCGTACTGCTTCCGGCCTCACTTGTTGTTCCTCGAGTATTGAAACGAACAACTGTTATGCCAGCCATCGCGGGCAACCTGTTGGCCGCCTTTTTGTAGACATGGCTATCCATCATTCCGCCTGCAGTAGGTAGTGGATGCAAGCATAAAATCGCACCTTTTGAAGCTCCTAATGGGGCTGCGACTTCTCCGATCAGATCTACGCCATCCTCCGTAACTACATGAAATGGAGTTCTCGTAGCATCAAAGACACTGCTTGGACGTACCGTCTGACTCATGCTTCAAATCCTATCGATACAGGGCTAGGCTTGATGACATGGCAAAAACATTTAACTCATTTAATCCTTCTAATGGAGAGGTGGTTGGGCGCTACCCAATCTTCACTTCCAAACAGGTCGCTGAAGTTGTTGATCAGGCACACAAGGCATCTGAAGGTTGGATTAACCAGGGGTTCAATGGCCGAAAGAAAACTTTGCTCGCATGGAGCAACCACATCATCAAAAATATTGAGCAGATAGCCGAGTTAATCTCATTGGAAACGGGAAAGCCGCTGAGTGATTCTCGATTAGAAGTCTCTAATGCCGTTAACCATATTGGCTGGGCTGCACGCCATGCAGAGGAGATCATGCGCACTTCACACCGTGCACCAGGTGCGCTTATGGCAAACATGGCAGCAACTGTGGAGCGTTCTCCACTCGGTGTTGTTGGTGTGATTGGGCCATGGAACTACCCAATCTTCACTCCTATCGGTTCAATTGCATACGCCTTAGCAGCTGGAAATACAGTTGTGTTTAAGCCAAGTGAGTACACCCCTGGTGTTGGAATGTGGATCGAAGAAAGTTTTAATGCCGTAGCTCCAAATGCAGGTATCTTCACAACAATTACTGGTTTAGGCGAGACTGGAAATGCACTCTGTACTTCGGCAATTAACAAGCTTTCTTTCACAGGCTCAACACGCACTGCAAAGTTAGTTGCTGCCGCATGTGCAACCCAAATGACACCTGTTGTTTTGGAATGTGGTGGAAAAGATCCTGTAATCGTGGCATCCGACGCAAACATCGACCGTGCGGTAGATGCGACGATTTGGTCAGCAATGGCCAATGCTGGGCAATCCTGTATCGGTGCAGAGCGCGTCTATGTTGATGAGAGAGTTGCCGATACCTTCATTGAAAAGGCAATCGCTCTAGCATCGACACTTAAAGCTGGCGCACCTGGTGAAGGAAATTACGGTGCTTCAACCATGCCTTCTCAGATCGGTGTGATTACATCCCACATTAAGGCAGCGATTAAAGATGGTGGAAAGTTTGCCTACGGAAGTTTGAAATCTGTTCAAGAGCCCTTTGTACAACCAGTTATTTTGGTTGATGTTCCAGAAAGTTCAGCTGCGGTTCGTGAAGAGACATTTGGTCCAATCATCATTATTAACCGCGTTAAATCGATGAGCGAAGCAATTGCGCT
>JBEAVJ010000070.1:0-6558 GCA_041160995.1 Actinomycetota bacterium
CATGGTGAGGTTTTTGTTACCGATGATGGCTCTGAAACAGATTTAGATATTGGCCATTATGAGCGCTTCCTAGATCGCAACCTTCATGGCTCAGCAAATGTGACTACAGGTCAGGTGTACTCACGTGTAATCGCTCGTGAACGCCGTGGAGAGTATCTAGGTGAGACAGTTCAGGTAATTCCTCACATCACCAATGAAATCAAAGAGCGAATCATTGCAATGGCAAGCCCAGATATTGATTTAGTAATCACTGAAGTTGGCGGAACTGTTGGAGATATTGAATCGCAACCATTCTTGGAAGCTATTCGCCAAATTCGCCAAACAGTTGGCCGCGACAACGTCTTTTATTTACATGTTTCCTTGGTTCCATATATCGGACCATCAGGTGAGTTAAAGACAAAGCCAACGCAACACTCCGTTGCAGCCTTGCGCAGTATTGGTATTGCTCCCGATGCGATTGTTTTGCGATCAGATCGCGAAATTCCAGAGGGTGTAAAAAAGAAAATTTCCCTTATGTGCGATGTTGATTCAGAGGCGGTTGTTGCAGCTGTTGACGCTCCATCGATCTATGACATCCCAAAGGTTTTACATAGCGAAGGCCTAGATTCCTATGTTGTAAAGCGTCTTGGCTTTGATTGTCATGATGTTGTGTGGGGGGAGTGGGACGCTCTGCTAGAGAAGGTCCATCATCCAAAGCACCACATCAAGGTAGGTCTTGTTGGAAAGTACATCGATCTTCCCGATGCTTATCTCTCTGTTTCAGAGGCGTTGCGTGCAGGCGGCTTTGCCAATGAAGCGAAGATCGAGATTGTGTGGATCGCAAGTGATGAGTGCGAAACCCCAGAGGGTGCAAAGAAGCATTTAGAAAATGTGGATGCAATCTGTGTTCCAGGTGGTTTTGGTATTCGAGGTATTGAAGGAAAAGTTGGAGCACTTAAATTTGCTCGTGAAAACAAGATTCCAACTTTGGGATTATGTCTTGGTTTGCAATGCATGGTGATTGAAGCAGCTCGTAACCTTGCTGGAATCAAGGATGCAATTTCTGCAGAATTTTCTGATTCCGGAACACCAGTTATCGCAACGATGGATGATCAAAAGGATGTTGTATCAGGCAAGGGCGATATGGGCGGAACCATGCGTCTTGGTCTTTACACCGCTAATTTGTTAGCAGGCTCTGTTGTAGCGCAGACTTATGGATCAACTGAGGTTTCTGAGCGACATCGCCACCGTTATGAGGTCAACAACAAGTACCGCGATCAAATCTCAAGTGCTGGCCTTACTTTCTCGGGAATGTATAAAGAGCAAGATCTGGTTGAGTTTGTAGAACTCCCTTCGCAGGTGCATCCTTACTATGTAGGTACGCAAGCTCATCCTGAGCTTCGTTCACGCCCAACTCGACCACACCCATTATTTATTGGTTTGATCGCGGCGGCAGTAGCAGCGAAAGGTTAATCATGATCGTCGGAGTTCCGAAAGAGATCAAAGTTCACGAATCCCGTGTAGCAATCACACCTGAAGGTGTTTCTGAGTTTGTTCATGCAGGACACAGTGTCATTATCGAAGACAAAGCGGGTGTGGGTTCTTCCATCACTAATGAAGAGTTCATCGCAGCTGGTGCGACGATTGTTCCAACCGCCGATGATGTGTGGCAAAAAGCAGATTTAGTGTTGAAGGTAAAGGAACCGATCGAGCCTGAATATCCAAAGATGCGTAAGGGGCAGACTCTCTTTACATATCTACACCTTGCAGCTTCAAAAGCTTGCACAGATGCATTAGTTAAATCAGGAACAACAGCTATTGCATACGAGACCGTTGAAGTTAATGGAACATTGCCACTACTTGCACCTATGAGCGAGGTTGCAGGTCGTCTTGCAACTCAGGTTGGTGCTACAGCTCTCCAAAAGCCACATGGTGGTCGTGGAGTTTTGCTGGGTGGAGTTCCCGGTGTTGCACCTGGTCGAGTAGTTGTTATCGGTGCCGGAGTCGCAGGTCTCAACGCTGCTGTTATCGCTGTCGGAATGGGCGCTGATGTGATCGTCTTTGATCGCTCCATTGCTCGCTTGCAGTACATCGACACTATTTACGGCGGAAGAATCAAAACCCTTGTTGCCTCTAAGCATGCGATCGAACGTGAAGTTCTTGTTCACGGCGCAAAAGCGCCAAAGTTAGTTTCAAATGCATTGGTTGCTCAGATGAAGAGCGGTTCAGTACTGGTTGATATCGCAATTGATCAGGGTGGATGTTTTGAGGATTCAAAACCAACGACACATGCTGAGCCAACATATACGGTTCATAACTCTGTCTTTTACTGTGTAGCAAATATGCCAGGTGCGGTTCCTGTTGCATCAACATATGCACTTACTAATGCAACCCTTCCGTTTGCCCTTTCTTTGGCAAACCATGGATGGGAAGCAGCCTGCGCCAAGGATAAAAACCTTGCCAAGGGATTGAATGTGCATGACGGAAAGATTTATTACTCCGCCGTCGCAGAAGCACATGGTTACGCAAGCGCTCAGCTTTGATCTAGCTGCCTCATCCTTTCTCAATCACCTGCAGATTGAGAGGGGATTGGCTGCAAATTCAATTGCCGCCTATCGACGTGATTTAGAGAAGTTCGGTTTGTTTCTCAATGGTCAGGATCTTCGTGAAGTTACTCCAGATTTAATCACCGCCTTTGAAAGTTCATTACGTGCAGCAAAACTTTCTGTTGCTACGGTAAACCGTGCTGATTCAACATTGAGATCCTTTTTCAAACATTTGCAACAAGAGCATGGATACGCTGATCCAACCTTAGAAATCGCGGCTAGCAAATCTGCCCGACGACTCCCTAAAGCGCTCACAATCTCTCAAATACTTTCGATGATCGATGCAGCCTATAAAGCGAGCGAACCAATAACCCTTCGCGATCAAGCGATGCTAGAACTTTTATACAGCAGTGGTGCGCGAGTGAGTGAGTTAATTGGAATCAATATGAATGATCTGAGCAAAGTTCAGAGCGATGATGGAGAAATAACGACGCTCAAGCTACGTGGAAAAGGTTCTAAGGAGCGCATAGTTCCGCTTGGGTCATTTGCAACGAAGGCGATTGATGATTACTGCGTGAGAATTCGTCCCGATTTATTAGCTAAGAATCCGAAGAACAATCCAGCGCTCTTTCTGAACTCTCGTGGTGGAAGAATTTCGCGCCAATCTGCATGGCAGATGGTGTTGGATGCGGCAGCTGCTGCTGGTATTACTGAGCATGTTTCACCCCATGTATTTAGGCATTCATATGCAACACATCTTTTGGATGGCGGTGCGGATATTCGTGTCGTGCAGGAGTTATTGGGGCACGCATCTGTGACAACAACTCAGATTTACACCTTGATCACAATCGACAAAGTTCGCGAAAGTTATTCAATGGCGCATCCTCGCGCCAAGTAGAGATTACTGACCGCGAAGTCTGCGGGCCAAGATGCTTTGATCGCCCTTGGCCTCCAGATCAGCGATGATCACGGCGATGGATTCGCGAACGATGCGACCGCGATCAACAGCTAAACCAAGGTCACCGCGAAGTTGTAGGCGGGCTTGATCAAGATCAAATAACTCATCTGGAGATAAGTACACAGTGATTTTTTCATCATGACGTTCACGTCCTGAAGGGGAGCGGTCAACAGTTGTTACACGACGACGTGCAATTGTGCGGACGCCCTTCTTGGAAGAAGCGGCTTTAGGGGTTGCAATTGCAGGTGGCACTAATGGTGCTGCAACCTCTTGAGAACTTTGTGCAGGGACTGCACTTAATGCTGGTGCTGTTGAACGAAATAGTTCATCTGCACCTGGAAGGTTTGCTCTGCGTGTCATCGTGCGCCTCCTCTGGCGATTAGTTCTCGTGCTAGGCGGCGATATGAAGCTGCGCCACCTGAAGTTGTTGCATATGTTGTTATTGGTTCGCCAACAACAGTTGTTTCTGGGAAACGAATTGTCTTAGCGATGATTGTTTCAAAAACATCCTCTGGGAACTGTTCAAGGATGCGCTCTAAAACCTGACGATTATGTGAAGTCTTCTTGTCATACATTGTTGCCAAAATTCCAATGAGACGCAGTTCTGGGTTGAGGAAGTTTTTCACCTTATCTAGATTGCCCTTGAGTTCAATAAATCCATGCAATGCAAAGTATTCACACTGCATTGGAACAATTACCTCTTGCGATGCAACCAAAGCGTTGATCGTTAACTGACCCATTGTTGGCTGGCAATCAATCAAAATGACATCGTAGTAATCGCGAAGTGGGGCCAAAGCGCGCTTAAGGTATTGCTGTCCACCGATTTCAGCGCCCAAAGTTGTTTCTGCTGTACCAAGATCGCGGTTAGCGGGTAGGAAATCCAACCCAGGAACTGAGGATTTCAAAACAATCTCATCAACATTTGCTGTTGGTGTCATCAATGCGTAGTAAACAGTTTGTTCCAATGGAAGAGAGTGGGCGTTAACGCCAAGACCAAGTGATAGACCGCCTTGAGGATCGAAGTCGACGAGCAAAACTCGACGGCCCATTTCAGCCAAAGCTGCACCAAGGTTGATTGTGCTGGTCGTCTTTCCGACTCCACCCTTTTGGTTGAAGATCGAGATCACCTTTGCATTGCCATGCTCTGCTAATGCAGCTGGAGTAGGAAAGCTCTTTGCAGCGGTACCCAGCAGGGTTGATGTTGTGGCAACATCCTCTGCAATTGTCGATTTAGCGTTCAATCTTCAAACCTCTTTCCTGATATAGCAAAGAGCCTATGCGGTACACAGAAAACAGGCAAGCGTGAAGTAAGGTGCGCTCATGGCTTTAGCTCCAGATACCGCGATCGAGGAAAACAGCGATGTAAACCCTTCCTCGGGTGGTTTCTCCGTTCATCTAGCTAACTTTGATGGACCCTTTGATCTACTGCTCCAGCTGATCTCGCGCCACAAGATGGATGTCACTGAGGTGGCTCTGAGCATCGTCACCGATGAGTTCATCTCCTTTATTCGCGAGCTTGAAGCATCGGGAGCGGGATGGGATCTAGATCAAGCAACTGAGTTTCTCGTTGTAGCTGCAACCCTGTTGGATCTTAAGGCGGCCCGACTTCTCCCAAGTGGTGAGGTTGAGGATGAGGAGGATTTAGCGCTGCTCGAGGCCCGCGATCTGCTCTTTGCCCGTCTGCTTCAGTACCGCGCCTTCAAGGAGATCGCTGCAACCTTTGGCGAGCGCATTCTGGCCGCTGATAAATCCTTCCCTCGTGTGGTGGCGCTGGATCCAGCTCTGGCCAGCCTGCTGCCTGAGGTTCTGATCGGGGTAGGTGCCCAGCGCTTTGCCGCTATCGCAGAACGTGTTTTGACCCCTAAGGTTTCACCGGTCGTAGCGGTAGAACACCTCCACATGCCCCTTGTGAGCGTCACAGAGGAGTCAAAGCGGGTCGTCGAGGCGTTGCGCCACTCCAAATCACTGAGCTTTAGAAATCTGATCTCCGATGCTGATAGCACCTTGGTCGTCGTGGCCCGTTTCCTGGCGCTACTGGATCTCTACCGTCAAGGTGTTTTGAGGTTTGATCAGGTCGTAGCCCTTGGTGAGCTCCACATCCGATGGACCGGCTCCCTTGAGGGCGAGGTTGAGATCACCGATGAGTTTGATATACCCGTAGTTTTAGAGATGGAAGACTCGACAGAAAGTGGCGATAATGTCTAATGTAGAAGTTGAACGTTCCATCGAAGCGATCCTGATGGTCGTCGATGAGCCGGTGACGGAGCTTGTTTTGGCTCAGGTCCTCGAGCGTCCCGTCGAGGAGATTGAGGCGGCGCTGGTAACCCTAGAAAGCTCCTACGAGGAGCGCGGCTTTTCGCTACGCAAGATCAATGGGGGATGGCGGTTCTATAGCCACCCTGCCTATTCAGCGGCGGTTGAGAAGTTTGTCTTAGATGGCCAGCAATCCCGCTTAACCCAAGCGGCGTTAGAGACCTTGTCAGTTATCGCCTACCGCCAACCGGTATCTCGCGCTCGTGTATCAGCTATCCGCGGTGTAAATGTGGAGGCGGTTATGAAGACCCTGGTGACACGTGGTTTGGTGGAGGAGTCGGGGCTTGAGCATGAGACCGGAGCGATTCTGTACAAGACCACCAGCTACTTCTTGGAGCGACTGGGATTGAACTCACTTGAGGATCTTCCAGCGTTGGCTCCATACCTGCCTGATCTCGATGGCTTGGATGAGATCCTCGATTCGCTAACCGACTAACTCTTCCGCTACCCTTACTCCTGACTGTCGGGAGGATAGCCATGGCCCAAATGAGGCTTAACAAGATCATCGCAGATGCTGGAATCACAAGCCGTCGCGGTGCTGATGAATTAATCGACCCTGAGAAAGATAAAGTCATGGTTGATGGTGAGACAATTACACGAACTTTGACTAAGTCTTATCTCGCACTTCATAAACCTAAGGGTGTTTTGTCTACGATGTTTGACCCGGAGGGGCGTCCATCGCTGGATGATTTCATCGACCTTCGCAAGGAGCGTTTATTCCATGTGGGGCGTCTAGATAAGGACTCTGAGGGGCTTATTTTG
>JBEAVJ010000071.1:0-4537 GCA_041160995.1 Actinomycetota bacterium
AGCCACTCAGATTCTGGCTTAGCGCGTAACTTCCCAAATTGCTTGGGTTGCTTCCTTTGATTTAACAGCAAACTTAGAACCCGAAGCGTTCGCACCATAGAGAACCTTGCTTACCTTCAATCCTAAAGCTGAAAGATCGATCTTTGCATTAACGCCTCTGCGTGAGACAAAGACCAGCACCGATTGTTTCTTTGATTCGCGCAGGTAGAGAATGAAATCCTTCTCCGCTGCAATCCACCGAAGGCCGCCATTGATGAGTGCGTCGTTGCTCTTACGAACCGAGATAAGTTTTTTCACCTCTGCCATAAAGGTGTGATCCCACTGTGAGCGATCCTCCCAATTTATTGTGCGGCGACCATCCTCGCCCCATGAACCTTCGAGGCCTATTTCATCCCCCGCAAAGATTGATGGCACACCTGGATAGGTAAGGACCATGCTCATTGCTGAAAGATGAGAGGCGACATCGCCTTTGACTACAGTGCGAAAGCGCGCAGTGTCATGGCTATCTAAGAGCACCATGCTTGCGGTGACACTTCTCCACGGAACAGATGCATTGAACTGCTTCATGCTGTTTACAAGCTGCTGCCCTGAAATCTGTGGCATCGCAAAGGGCAGACCTTGAAAACCGCCACCAATTTCGGAGTTTCGATTAAGCCAGTTCCATACAGGGCGCATAAAACCTTGATAATTCATCGCTCCATGCCAGCCAAGACCATTGAGATCGCTGGCAACAAAATCACCATTCTCTGCAACTAGCCATGCATCTGGATTACTTTCATCCATCGCCTGACGGATTCCCTGCATGACCTCATCATGAAGATCATCGGCACCTAACCGACCTGTCATGTTGCCGACATCAATACGCCAACCCGACATTCCATACTGAGGAGAAATCCATTTGCGAACAATGGAGTTCTTTCCTTTGTACATCTCATTTTTGAGAGCAACAGAATTGAAGTTGAGTTTTGGTAGTGAGGCTAATCCCCACCAGCCGACGTAACCATGCTTAACAGATTTATCCCAGTAAAAATAAGATCGCTCTTTTGCGGTTTTGCTCTTCTTTGCTTTTGCTAACCATGGATGCCCGGCTCCGCAGTGATTAGAGGTGAGATCTCCCATGATTCGGATCCCTAATTTATTTGCCTTCTTAACTAGAGAAAAGAGAGCTTTGTTTCCGCCAAGAATTGGATCAACCTCTGTGAAGCTACTTGCGTCATATCGATGATTTGACCGAGATGAAAAGAATGGTGTGAAGTAAATTCCAGTTACGCCTAAGTTATGGATGTGATCTAAATGCTCTTCGACTCCAGGAATATCGCCACCATATAGCTCGCTACTAGTGAACTCTCCACGACCGCGCGGAAGTTCATTCCAATCACGTGGATGTGCCCAATCTGGAACGGGATAGGTATTGCCAGATTTTGCAAAGCGATCTGGGAAGATTTGATAAAAGACAGAAGATTTAATCCATTCAGGGTTTGCCGGTACTGCCACTATTTGAAAATCATTGTTTGTGTGGACATCATGATCAGTTAATCCAAAGGCGTTGAGCCAGTCATACTTTTCGCGAGATACAAAGACAAAGCGGTACAAGGTATGGGTATTAATTATTGGAACTTCGACCTGATACCAATCTTCGGAGCCACCTTTTGAGCCCAAAACCAGCTCATAACTGCGTGGTTCACCATCTTCATAGATACGAATAAAGCTTTTTTCAAAGGTATAGGAGTGCGGTACGCGAACCTTGAGAACTACCTTGTCGCCTATGCGAGGAGCGCTGTTGCTTACATATAGATCACTGCCATCATGGTGCGGGAATAACAATGGTTGTACTTGGTAGCTCATACCTTGCTCCCTTCGAATTAATTACCTCTGCCTTGATCTGTACAGATTTGCCTTCGTATTCAAGCGGGTCGACATACACGATATATGGGAAGTTTGTATCTGTTCCCATAGAGCTCCATGGTTGATCAGAAGCGGTGCGGCTAAAGAAGGTGACCTTAGCTAAATCCTTTGTCGTGACAGAGGCTTTGGTTTCATAGTAGCCGGTTAAGAAATCTAGCTTGGATGAAATCTTTCCTACCTTAACCTCGGTTTTATCAATCTTTTGATTTGCCTTCAGTACAACGGTAGACAATGCCGGAACGGTAATCGTTACCTTTTCACCTGCGGCTTTGAAAGAACTCTTGCCCATTATCAACTTCCAGCCACCCTTTGATGTTGCAGTGTTGATCGTGGCCTTAATGGCTTTGTTGGAGTTATTGAAAGCAACAACATATTCGCGATTTTCAACATCATCTTTCTTGGAAATAGCGAGCAAGTAATCTTTGGCATAGCGAATCTGCATCGTTGCATTGGATAAACCAGGATTAGCTGCACGAAGATTCGCAAGCGCCTTCAGGTGGATTGCAATTGGGTGTTTCTCTGTAATATCAAAGGCGTTTCCGGTGCCAATCGGTGAGGATCCGATTCTTTTTTCAGTTTTCCAGATATTGACCTTGGTTGAAAACATATCTTGGCGTGCTAACTGATCGCTACCAGAGCCGGTACCGGTCATTCCGACCTCATCGCCGTAGTACACCGATGGAATACCGCGGGTTAAATACATGAGCGAGTGGCCTAGCAGGGTGCGCGGCAGCAGCTCAGCGGCTGGGTTTATTCGCTTAGATTCAATGATTTTGCCGGCACGGCCCATGTCATGGTTGCCCAAGAAGGTGACCATATTTGAAGCGCTGGTTGTAGCTGTTGTGTAGAGATCATCGTAAGCAAAAAGGTTTTCAATTGTTGTTGCATCTGAATACCCTGAAGCAAACTCAGCTGCAGAGCGCTGGAAGGGGAAATCCAAAACAGTTTGAATCTTGTTGCGGCGGATGTAGTTCATTAGGTTGATTGGATTAACATCCCAGACCTCACCAAAGATAGTGAAATCATTGATGCCCACAGATTGCGCTGCGGCGTTAATCTGCGGAGACCAGTTCTTAAAGAAGTTGTCATCTACATGGCGCGCAGTATCTACACGAAATCCTGAGATTCCGTAATCCTTAATCCATTTGCCGTAAACATCGGCCCAGCCGTTGTAGACCACAGCCTTTTCAGTTGCGATGTCATCGAGACCATAGAAGTCACCTAGCTGCATACAAGAGCCTTCACCCCAGCAACTATTCATATCTCCTACATTGTGATAATTGCTGAGATCATTGAGCCATGCAGGATTTTTTGCATTGACCATATCTGAAGGAAGGAAGGCTTCCTTCTCTTTGTATTGAATAACATCACCGGTGTGATTTGTTACAACATCCAAAATAAGTTTCAGGCCCAGTTTTTTCGCGCACTCAGAGAATGCAACCATCTCCTCTTTGGTGCCCAGATGCGGATCTACATTGAGAAAATCAACACCCCAATAACCGTGATACCCAGCGCCGTATGGTGTTGGCTTTTGTTGAACAACTAGTGGTGTAACCCAGACAGCTGTAAAACCTAACTTCTTAATTCGAGCTAATCCATTATCACCGGCAGAACAGGTGCCTGTTAACCCCTTGAGATCTCCACCATGAAAGAAGGCTGTATCGCGAGGGTCGTAGCCAGCAAATTTGTCATTGCTTGTATCCCCATTGAGATAACGATCAGGAAAGACAAAGTAAATCAGCTCTTTTGATAGACCTACCTGGTCTGATGGTGTCGATGGAGATGCTGCGACCGCACCGGTGGCAAAAACTAAACAAGCAAGGGTTGCAACAACTGAACTGATTCTTTTGGTGAGCATTAGCCCTTAACCGAACCTGCCGTTAATCCGCTAACGATGTACTTCTGGAGAGATAAGAAGATGATGACAATAGGAATAGAAGCAAGGATTGAGCCGGCGGCAAATGGTCCCCAGTTTTGTGAGTACTGTCCGCCAATAAATTGTTGCAAACCAACAGCAACGGTACGGCTCTCCATATCAACTAAGAACAAGCGAGCCAAAATAAACTCATTAAAGGTTCCGATAAAGCTTAAGAGTGCAACAACGGCGAGTACTGGAGCTGCTAGAGGTACGAAGATCAACCAGAAGGTCTGAACCTCAGATGCGCCATCGATCTTTGCAGCCTCATCAAGCTCGGCAGGAATTGAATCCACAAATCCCTTGAGCAACCAGATGTTCACACCCATAGCTCCACCGAGATATACCAACAGCAGACCTGGTTGTGTTCCTAAACCGATTTCAGGAGCAAACTTATAGACACGTTCCATGATTACATACACCGCAGAGATTGCAAGGATTGCAGGGAACATTTGAACCAAGAGCAACAATTGAATTCCTAATTTGCGGCCCTTGAACTTTAAGCGGCTAAATGCAAATATGATGACCGAGAACACGGCTACAGAGCCTGCGATGTAGAGCGAGTTCTTCACCCAGGTTAGGTAAGGAATCGTTGGGTCATTAAAGAGTTTGTTGTAATTTGCAAAGGAGATCTCACGTGGAATAAATGAACTCAACTGCAAACTTCCTGATGAGCTAAATGAGGAGATAACCACCAAATACAGTGGAAATAGGGCG
>JBEAVJ010000007.1:0-16011 GCA_041160995.1 Actinomycetota bacterium
GTTGAGTACAAGGGCGCTACAACGCCACCTCCTAGTGAAAGAAGGAGTTACAAGTGACAACTTTTGATCCGTACGCACCTTCACGCGATACAACAGAAGGAAAAGTTTTCTCTGTTACTGGCGGTGATTGGGATGCACTTGTGCAAGAGATTGGTGCAGCTAAAGAAGAACGTGTTGTCGTCAACATGGGACCTCAGCACCCTTCAACGCACGGTGTACTTCGCCTAGTTCTTGAACTAGAAGGCGAAACAATCACAGAAGCTCGTTGTGGAATTGGATACCTTCACACAGGTATTGAAAAGAACATGGAGTACCGCAGCTGGACTCAGGGAACAACATTTGTAACTCGAATGGATTACCTAGGACCTTTGCACAATGAAACCGCTTACTGCCTTGCAGTAGAGAAGCTTTTGGGAATCACCAATGACGTTCCGGAGCGTGCATCTGTAATCCGCGTAATGATGATGGAGCTCAACCGTATTTCTTCACACATGGTTGCGCTGGGCACAGGAGCCCTAGAACTAGGCGCTATGGGCCCTATGTTCTTTGCTTTCCGTGACCGTGAAACTGTTTTAGAGATCTTCGAAATGATTACCGGACTTCGCATGAACATGGCGTATATCCGTCCAGGTGGAGTTGCACAGGATCTACCAGAGGGTGCATTAACAAAGATTCGCGATGGCGTTAAGTTGATGCGCAAGAACTTTAAGGACAATGCAACACTTCTAATCGGTAACTCAATTTGGATGAAGCGCACACAAGGTATTGGTTACCTAGATCTTGCAGGTTGTACAACTCTTGGAATCACCGGACCAGTTCTTCGTGCAACTGGAATGCCTTGGGATCTTCGCAAGTTGCAGCCTTACTGTGGTTATGAAAACTACAACTTTGATGTTGTTACCGCTGATACCTGCGATGTTTACGGCCGTTTCTTAATTCGTATGAATGAGTTAGAGCAATCACTTCGCATTGTTGAACAATGTGTTGACAAGCTAGAAAAGCTCGAAGGTGCACCAGTAATGGTTGCGGATAAGAAGATCGCATGGCCTGCGCAGCTTGCTCTTGGTGGAGCAGCTTGCTCTTGGTGGAGATGGTCTTGGTAACTCACTCGATCACATTCGCCAGATTATGGGAACATCAATGGAGTCTTTAATTCACCACTTCAAACTTGTTACAGAAGGTTTCCATGTTCCTGCTGGTCAGGCATATGTTGCAATCGAATCACCTCGCGGTGAGCTTGGTGCATCAGTTGTGTCAGATGGCGGTACAAAGCCATACCGCGTTCACTTCCGTGAACCATCTTTCAACAACTTGCAAGCAACAGCAGCAATGAGCGAAGGCGGCATGGTTGCCGACATCATCGGCGCTGTAGCTTCAATTGATCCAGTTATGGGAGGCGTTGATCGCTAATGGCATTTTCATCTGAAGATCTACAAATCATGGATTCGATTATCAAGCGTTACCCACGATCTCGTTCTGCAATCATGCCTTTGCTTCACTTTGTTCAATCAAAGGCTGGATATGTAACAAATGAAGGTATTGAAGTCATTGCACAGCTGCTAGATCTAGAGGCCGCTGAAGTTACAGCTGTATCTACCTTTTACACCCAGTACAAGCCCACCCCGGTTGGCGAGTACCACGTAGGTGTTTGCACAAACACTTTGTGCGCGATCATGGGTGGAGATGCAATCTTTGCTTCACTTAAGGATCATCTTGGAATTGGTAATGATGAAGTTACAGCTGATGGAAAAGTTTCTTTGGAACACATTGAATGTAACGCTGCATGTGATTACGCACCTGTTGTCATGGCTAACTGGGAGTTCTACGACAACCAAACTGTCGAGTCTGCAAAAGAGTTAGTTGATTCAATGCGCGCTGGTAATCCAAAGCCACCAACACGTGGACCTAATCGTTTGGTTACATACAAAGAAGCTTCAGCTGTTCTTGCTGGATTAAATGACGGTCTTGCACACGAAGGTGTTCAAGCTGGTGAGCCAACATTGCTTGGTTTGAAACTTTCGAAAGAGGGCAAGTAATGACAAAGCTAGCTCCAGTTTTATCTGCGCACTGGGATGAAAAGGATTCATTTACCCTAGAAGGTTACAAGCGTCATGGTGGCTACAAGGCTGCTGAAAAAGCTTTGAAGATGGATCCAGATGCTGTTATTCAACTTGTTAAGGACTCTGGATTACGTGGTCGTGGAGGAGCGGGTTTCCCAACAGGTATGAAGTGGGGCTTTATTCCACAAGGCGATAACAAGGATCACTACCTAGTTGTTAATGCTGATGAGTCAGAGCCAGGAACATGTAAAGACATGCCATTGCTTATGGCTAATCCGCATGTTCTTATCGAAGGTTGCATCATCGCCTGTCATGCAATCCGTGCCAAGCATGCATTTATTTATATTCGCGGCGAGGTAACACATGTTGCTCGTCGACTTAATCAAGCTATCGCTGATGCATATGCTGCAGGAATTCTTGGAAATGGAATTGATGTAGTTCTGCACGTTGGAGCAGGTGCATACATCTGTGGTGAAGAAACCGCACTCCTTGATTCGCTAGAAGGCTTCCGCGGACAACCTCGTCTACGCCCACCTTTCCCTGCTATTGCAGGACTTTATGCACGTCCGACAGTTGTAAACAATGTTGAATCAATCGCATCTGTTCCAGCAATTGTTATGAATGGTGCTGAGTGGTACCAAACTATGGGAACTGAAAAGAGCAAGGGAACAACCCTTTACTCACTCTCAGGGCATGTTGTTAATCCAGGTCAGTTTGAAGCACCACTAGGAATCACACTTCGTGAGATTTTGGATCTTGCAGGTGGAGTTCGCCCAGGACATAAGTTGAAGTTCTGGACACCAGGTGGATCGTCAACACCATTGTTTACAGATGCACACCTTGATGTTCCATTGGATTACGAAGGTGTTGCTGCAGCTGGTTCAATGCTTGGAACAAAAGCTCTTCAAATCTTTGATGAAACAACATGTGTTGTTCGCGCAGTTCTTCGTTGGACAGAGTTCTACAAGCACGAGTCTTGCGGTAAGTGCACACCGTGCCGTGAAGGTACTTGGTGGTTGGTACAGATTCTTCGCGACCTCGAAGAAGGTAAGGGAACTGAAGCAGATCTGGCCAAGTTGTTAGATCTTTGCGACAACATCATGGGCCGTTCATTCTGCGCGCTTGGCGATGGCGCAACTAGCCCAATCACATCTTCAATCAAGTACTTCCGCGAGGAATACATTGCACACGTGGGGCAGGTGCATAAGTGAGTACTGAAGTATCAGAGATGATCACCCTCGTAATTGATGGCTTTGAAGTAACTGTTCCAAAGGGAACGTTGGTAATTCGTGCCGCAGAACAACTAGGAATTCAGATTCCACGTTTTTGCGATCACCCACTACTTGATCCAGTTGGCGCATGCCGCCAATGCTTAGTTGATATTGAAATTAATGGTCGTGCATTTCCAAAGCCACAAGCTTCTTGCACAATTCCTGTCGAAACAGGCATGATCGTAAAGACTCAATTAACCTCACCAGTCGCTGAAAAAGCACAGCGTGGAGTTATGGAGCTTTTGCTTGTAAATCACCCACTTGATTGCCCAGTCTGTGACAAGGGTGGCGAGTGCCCACTTCAGAATCAAGCGATGAGTAATGGTCAAGGCTCTTCACGTTTTGAAGGTGTTAAGCGCACATTTGAAAAGCCAATCAACATCTCTTCTCAAGTTCTTCTAGATCGCGAGCGTTGCGTGCTCTGTGCCCGTTGCACACGATTCTCAGAGCAGATCGCTAGCGATCCATTTATTACTTTGAATGAACGTGGGGCGTTGCAACAAGTTGGAATTTATGAGAACCAACCTTTCGAGTCGTATTTTTCTGGAAACACAGTTCAGATCTGTCCAGTAGGTGCACTTACTGGCGCGGCATACCGTTTCCGTGCACGTCCATTTGATTTGGTTTCAACTCCATCAGCATGTGAGCACTGTGCATCTGGTTGCGATATGCGTACCGATGTTCGTCGTGGAAAGACTTTGCGTCGCTTAGCTGGAGAAGATGCATCAGTTAATGAAGAGTGGAACTGCGATAAGGGTCGCTGGGCATTTAAGTATGTAACAGCGGTTGATCGCCTAAAGGTCCCAATGATTCGTAACGCTTCAGGTGAATTAGTTGAAGCATCGTGGCCAGAGGCGCTTGCCGTTGCTGCAGAGGGTCTTAAATCTGCAAAGGCTGCGGTTCTAGTTGGTGGACGTGCAACTCATGAAGATGCATATGGTTACAGCAAGTTTGCACGCGTTGCACTTGGTACAAATGACATTGATTTCCGTTCACGTCTTTCATCTGATGAAGAGCGTGAGTTCATCGCTTCACGTGTAGTTGGATCATCAACAACTTACCGAGATATTGATAAGGCTGATCAAGTTCTTCTAGTTGGCTTTGAGCCAGAAGAAGAGTCACCAATTGTCTTCTTGCGTATCAATAAGCAGTTCCGCAAGCGTGCTTTGAAGGTTGTTTCAATCGGTTCAAAGGAATCTATTGCGGTAGACAAGTTAAAGGCTGAGTTTGTAAAGGTTGCTCCAGGACAAGAAGCTGCAGCAATTGCGGCGCAAAAATTGACGGATAAGTCGGTCATTCTTGTGGGAGAGCGCGCTTCTGAAAGCGCAGGTGCACTTACAGCTGTAGCAGCTCTTGCAGATTCAACTGGAGCAAAGCTTGCGTGGATTCCACGTCGTGCAGGTGAGCGCGGTGCTATTGAAGCTGGCGCAATTGGAAATCTTCTACCTGGTGGTCGACCAGTAAGTGATGCAGCCGCTCGTGTAGATATCGCAGCGGTGTGGAATACAGATTCAATTCCTGCTGAAGTTGGTCGTTCTACCTCTCAAATTATTGAAGCGGTAAATACAGGACAGATCGGCGCGCTATTAGTTGGTGGAGTTGATCCACTTGATGGCGATAACAGCGGCGCAGCACTTTCAGCTCTTGATAAAGCATTTGTTGTTTCACTTGAAATCGCACCTAGCGCGGTAACTGCTCGTGCAAATGTTGTTCTTCCAGTTGCAGCGGTAACTGAAAAGTCTGGCTCATTCCTGAACTGGGAAGGTCGTGCTCGATCATTTGATGCAGCGGTTGCCGATTCACTTAATCGCAGCGATTTGAGAATTCTTTCCATGATCGCTGAAGAGATGGGTATCTCTTTAAATCTTGGAACAGTAACTGCAGCTGCTAAGGAGATTGCTTCCCTTGGCGCTTGGGATGGTGCTCGGGCAAACTTCAATAAGGTCGCACCACAATCACAACCATCACTTAGCAATGATCAAGCCTTGATTACCTCATGGCGTCGTTTGTTGGATCTCGGAACTTTGCAGGAAGGTGAAGAACACCTTGCTGGTACTGCTCGCAGAACCGTTGCAGTTATCTCACCAAAGCGCGCTCAAGCAATGGGTGTAGTCGATGGTGATCAACTGAAGATCTCAACGGCACAGGGCTCAGTAACACTTTCAGCGCTGGTTGAAAACATTCATGATGATGCTGTCTGGGCGCCTCGTAACTCACGTGGTTCTCAATTGTTGGTAAACCTAGGCGTCGCACATGGCGCAGTAGTTACGGTGGTGAAGGCATGACAAATGCAGAACTAATTGCAGCAGATCCAGGCTGGCTTATTCTCGTTAAAGCGCTACTGGTATTTGCAGGATGCGTAGTACTAACACTGCTGGCGGTATGGGGAGAGCGACGCCTTGTAGGTCGCATGCAACAACGCCCAGGACCAAACCGTGTAGGTCCATTTGGTTTGATTCAATCATTAGCCGATGGTGTGAAGCTTGCACTTAAAGAGGACATCATTCCTACAGCGGCAGACAAGATTGTTTTTGTTATTGCTCCAATCATTAGCGCAACAACAGCATTTATGGCTTTTGCAGTAATTCCAATTACCGGCGAAGTCAATTTATTTGGCAAGCAGACCGCAATGCAGTTAACTGATTTGCCGGTCGGAGTTCTTTACATCCTCGCTGTTGCCTCAGTTGGTGTTTATGGAATTGTTTTAGCTGGATGGTCTTCCGGATCAACATATCCATTGCTCGGCGGACTTCGCTCAAGTGCGCAAGTTATTTCATATGAAATTGCTATGGGACTCTCACTTGTTGCCGTCTTTATCTATGCAGGTTCGATGTCAACATCAGAGATCGTTGCCGCTCAATCTTCATGGTGGTACGCGGTAGTGCTATTCCCATCATTTGCGATCTACGCGATCTCAATGGTTGGCGAAACTAACCGTGCACCATTTGACCTTGCAGAAGCAGAAGGTGAGCTCGTTGGTGGTTTCCACACTGAATACTCATCACTGAAATTTGCTCTCTTCTTCCTTGCTGAATACATCAATATTGTTGCTGTTTCAGCGCTTGCAACCACCTTGTTCTTGGGCGGTTACAAAGCGCCTCCAGGGCTTGGCTTTACTGAAGCCTGGCTCGGTGGCTGGTTTACCGCGGTGTGGTTCTTCGCCAAGGTAATTACATTCTTCTTTGTCTTTGTGTGGCTACGTGGAACACTTCCACGCCTTCGTTACGACCAGTTCATGCAGTTTGGTTGGAAGGTTTTGATTCCAATTTCAATTCTTTGGATCTTGGTAGTTGCAACATTGCGCGTTCTTTCACTACAGGGAGCTCCACGTTCAGTAGTAATCGCGTTTGCAAGCACCGTTGTGGTTCTCATCATGGCGGTCAATATTGGGTTTGAAAACTCTAAGAAGAAAAAGGAAGCTGCTGTTGCCGATGGCGACAACAAAGAAGCTCCTTCCTTTGCTGTTCCTTCATTACCTATGGAGGTTTCAACTATTAATGTCTCAAAGAGCACAGGAGGCGACCGTGGCTGAAAACCTCGAACCGTTAAAGCCCAAGGATCTTGGAATTAACGATGTTGAATTTTATGAAGTAGAGCAGACACCACCTGTTGGTTTCTTTGGTGCCATGAAGGGTTTTTGGGTTACCTTCTCAACGATTTTCAAGAGCCTTTGACCGTTGAGTATCCAGAAGTTAAAGCACCAACTGAAGAGCGTTTCCATGGTCGTCACCAACTTAATCGTCACCCAGATGGTTTAGAAAAGTGCATTGGTTGCGAACTTTGTGCATGGGCCTGCCCAGCAGATGCGATTTATGTTGAAGGTGAAAGCAATACAGAAGAAAATCGTATGTCTCCAGGTGAGCGCTACGGCAAGGTGTATCAAATCAATTACCTACGTTGCGTTTTCTGTGGATTGTGTATTGAGGCTTGCCCAACTCGCGCATTAACCATGACAAATGAGTACGAGCTTGCAGATGATTCTCGTGCAAAGTTGATCTTTGAAAAGCAGGATTTATTGGCTCCATTGCGCCAAGGAATGCTTATGCCTCCACACCCGATGTATCCAGATATGACAGATACCAACTATTACAACGGTGATGTGAAGGGTGCGCACCCATCACAGGCAAAGGATGTCCAGCCATGATGCAACTTGCTCTTGAAGTTGGGCAAACAGCTAAGCCTGAAGCGGTTATGTTTTGGATTCTTGGTCCAATGGCGGTTGTTGCAGCCCTTGGAATGTTGCTCGTAAAGAAAGCAGTTCACTCAGCGATCTTGATGGCATTTGTAATGGTTGTATTGGCAATCTTTTACATCGCACAGGATGCGGTTTTCCTTGGAATTGTCCAAGTAGTTGTTTACACCGGAGCGGTAATGATGCTCTTCCTATTTATTTTGATGTTGGTCGGTGTTGATACATCTGATTCATTGACTGAAACTATTGCAGGACTTCGACCAATCGCAATTACAGCGGCGGTTGGCTTTGGTGGATTAATGGTTGCACTACTAGGACGAGCAACTTTGGGTCGCCAAGCAGTTGGACTCTCTGGAGCAAATGCAAATGGAAATGTTGAAGGTATTGCATTTGCACTCTTCTCAACCTATGTATTCCCATTTGAAGTTGTTTCTGCATTATTGATCACTGCGGCTATGGGTGCGATGGTTCTTGCACATAGCCAACGCACAACCGCTCGCCCAACTCAGCGTCAACTTTCCATTAATCGTTTCCGCGGTAAGTCATTGGGCAGTGCAGCGGGACTACCTGGTCCTGGTGTTTACGCCCGTCACAACGCGGTAGATGTTCCTGCACTTCTTCCAGATGGAACACCCGCACCGACATCTGTTAACGCCAGCCTTGAGGCACGCGGAGATATGTTGGATTACAAGAGCTTTGACCTTGCTGAAGTAAATACTCAGATTGAGGAGGAGAAGTAATGGACGCCTCCAATTACCTGTATATCTCAGCGCTCCTCTTTACTATCGGAGCTGTTGGCGTAGTTGTTCGCCGTAACGCAATCGTTGTATTCATGTGTATTGAACTCATGCTCAACGCTGCAAACCTTTCATTTGTGACTTTTTCTCGAATCAATGGAAACCTCGATGGCCAAGTTATGGCCTTCTTTACGATGGTTGTAGCTGCCTGCGAGGTTGTGGTTGGTCTTGCAATTATCGTGACGATCTACCGATCACGCCGATCAGCATCTGTCGATGATGCTAGTTTGTTGAAGCGATAGTTATGACAACTTCAACTTCGCTAATTTACTTAATTGCGCTTCCACTAGCTGGTGCAGCAATTCTTCTTTTAGGTGGACGCCGCACAAATAAGTGGGGACATCTGCTTGGAACTGCAATGTCTGCATCCTCATTTGGTGTGGGTCTTTATCAATTGATGTTGATGCTCGACCGCCCAACAGAGCAACGTCCAATTACACAAAAGCTTTTTGAGTGGATTCACGTAGGAGATTTCCAGGTTGATGCAGGCTTGTTGCTAGATCAGCTTTCAATCTGCTTCGTGCTTCTGATTACCGGTGTTGGAACTTTGATCCATATTTACTCAATCTCGTATATGTCTGAGGACAAGGATCGCCGACGTTTCTTTGCTTACCTGAACCTCTTTATTGCAGCGATGTTGCTCTTGGTTCTGGGTGATAGCTACCTCAGTTTGTATGTTGGTTGGGAAGGCGTAGGTCTTGCCTCCTACCTACTTATTGGCTTCTGGAATCAAAAGCCTGCTTATGCAACAGCTTCGAAAAAAGCATTTGTGATGAACCGCGTCGGCGATATGGGATTGTCATTTGCAATCATGATCGCCTTTGCAACCATGGGCACAGTTTCCTTTGTAGGAGTTCAAGAGCAGGTAAACAACACCTCTGAAGCAGCCCTTACAGCAATGGGAATCATGCTCTTGGTAGCAGCGGCTGGAAAGTCAGCCCAATTCCCATTACAGGCATGGCTTGGCGATGCGATGGCTGGACCAACACCTGTTTCAGCGCTGATTCACGCAGCAACAATGGTTACCGCAGGCGTGTATCTGATTACTCGCTCTAACTTTGTATTTGATGCAGCACCTACCGCACAGCTTGTCGTAGTGATTGTTGGTGCAATTACTTTGATGTTTGGTGCAGTAATCGGTACCGCTAAAGATGACATTAAGAAAGCGCTGGCAGCTTCAACCATGTCTCAGATCGGATACATGACATTGGCTGCCGGATTAGGCCCAGTTGGTTATGCATTTGCAATCATGCACTTGCTTACACACGGTTTCTTTAAGGCGGGAATGTTCTTAGGTGCAGGTTCTGTAATGCACGGAATGAATGATGAAGTAAATATGCGCAAGTACGGCGCACTTCGTAAGTTCATGCCAATTACATTTGTGACCTTTGGACTTGGATACCTAGCAATCTTGGGTGTTCCACCGTTTGCTGGTTTCTACTCAAAGGATTTGATTATTGAAACTGCATTTGATGCAGGCGGTGCCAAGGGAATTATCCTGGGCATCACAACTTTGATCGGTGCATCAATCACAGCGTTTTACATGACCCGCGTAATGATTCTTACATTTACCGGAACAAAGCGTTGGGATGATGATGCGCATCCGCATGAGTCTCCATGGTTGATGTGGTTGCCAATGGCGATCCTTGCAATCGGTTCAGTCTCATCTGGTTACTTGCTTTCACGTGGTGATGCTCTTGAAAACTGGCTACACCCACTCTTTAATCACAGCGATGAGTACCAAAAGCATTTAATTGAGCCAATCGTTGTTTCTGCAATGGCGCTCACTATGGTGTCAATCGGTGTTGCGATCGCATACTTCAAGTATGCGCGCCGAGAGGTTCCATCGGTTGCTCCGGAAGATGTTTCAATCTTTACAAAGGTTGCACGCCAAGACTTGATGCAAGATCGCTTCAATGAGGCTGTCTTTATGCGCCCAGGTCAGGCGCTAACAACAACCTTGGTTGCAGCTGATGAGGCTGTTGTAGATGGTGCGGTTCGTGGTGTTGGACAAGTAGCAATGGGCTCAGGTTCTGCGCTGCGAGGCCTACAAAATGGCTATGTTCGCAGCTATGCAGCGATGATTTTGGTTGGCGCAATTGCGTTAATCGGTGCTATTTGGGTGGTGGTTCAGTAATGAAGTGGTTATCACTATTAATGCTTCTACCTCTAGCGGGTGCAGCAATCATCTCTGCACTTCCAAAGAGCAATGAAAAGGCTGCAAAGCAGGCAGCCCTTGGAACAACACTTGTCGTAATGGCAGCAACCATCGCAATGGCTGTTGGCTTCCAACGCGACAATGTAGAGCTTCAGTTTGTTGAAAAGTACGAGTGGATCCCAAGCTTTGGAATCAACTTTTCATTAGGTGTAGATGCAATTGCACTTGTCTTAATTTTGATGTCAACAATCCTTGCGCCAATAGTTGTACTTGCGGGCTGGGATGAGGCACATGGTGGTCGTTGGAGCGTAAAGACTTTTTACATCCTTATCCTTGTTCTAGAAACAATGATGATCGGTGTCTTTGCTGCAACAGACCTGTTCTTGTTCTACGTAATCTTTGAAGCGATGTTGATTCCGGTGTACTTCCTCATTGGTGGATACGGAACAGGGGAGCGTGCCGCAGCTGCGGTTAAGTTCTTGCTGTACTCATTATTTGGCGGATTGATGATGCTGGCATCAATTATTGCGCTCTATGTAATGTCTGGCGATCAAGGTGGACATACCTTCGATATCGACAAACTCTCACAACTTCAGATGAGTTCAACAACTCAGAACCTTTTGTTCCTTGGATTCTTTATCGCCTTTGCAATCAAAGCTCCGTTGTGGCCATTCCATACCTGGTTGCCAGATGCAGCAAAGTCAGCGACTCCAGGTACATCGGTTCTGCTGCTTGGTGTTCTCGACAAGGTCGGAACCTTCGGAATGATCCGTTACTGCCTTACCTTGTTCCCTGAAGCAAGTAAGACATTTACACCTTTGATTATGGTCCTTGCGGTTATTTCAATTCTTTATGGTGCCTTCTTAGCAATTGGTGCAAAAGATATTAAGCGCTTGATCGCATATACCTCTATCTCTCACTTTGGTTTCATCACCTTGGGTATCTTTGCGATGACGAGCCAGGCTCAAAGTGGTGCGATTTTGTACATGTTTAACCATGGTTTCTCAACCGCAGCGCTATTCGTAGTAGCTGGCTGGATGATTGCACGTCGCGGATCATCAACGATTGCAGATTTTGGTGGTCTTCAAAGAGTTACACCAATCATGGCGTGGAGCTTCTTTATTGCAGGTTTGTCATCGCTGGCCTTACCAGGGCTTTCAAGCTTTGTGAGCGAGTTCTTAGTTCTAGTTGGAACATTTACTCGTTACCCAGTGCATGCGATCATCGCAACCTTCGGAATCGTTTTGGCTGCTCTCTACATTTTGATTCCAGTACAAAAAGCGCTGCATGGTCCAACAACACCAGGCAATGAAAATCTCAAGGATCTCAACCTTCGTGAAAAACTAGTAATCGCACCAGTTATTGCAATCATCGTTGTCTTGGGCTTCTACCCATCACCTTTGTTGAATGTAATCAATCCGGCGGCTAAACATGTGGTCTCACAAATGGGTTTCACTGATCCTGCACCAACCAATGGGGGCAAGTAATGACATTTACATCACCAGTTCTTTCCTACACATTGCTCTCACCTATTTTGATTCTGCTTGGTGGAGCATTGATTGGTGTTCTTGTTGAGGCGTTTGCATCCAAGGCACGTCGCCCAGTTATTCAGTTAACTCTTTCACTGGGAACTCTGCTCCTTGCGCTGATGCAGTTATGGAGAATTCGTGGAGAGCAATCGCTAACTCCAGCCATGGGCTCCTTGGTATTTGATGGCGCTGCCGTTCTGATTCAGGGATCAATTCTGATCATCGCAATAATTTCAATTTTCTTGATCGCAGATACTGAACACTTCACACCACTTGCTGCAGCCCTTCCGGGCTCTGCTGAAGAGCGTGAAGCGGCGCAAGCTGGCAATCAGGTGACTGAGGTTTATCCACTCACATTATTTGCAGTCTCCGGAATGATGATCTTCCCGGTCGCAACTGATTTGATCATGCTCTTTGTTGCACTCGAAGTATTGTCATTGCCGTTGTACTTGATGGCAGGACTTTCACGTCGCCGTCGCCTGGCATCTCAAGAGTCAGCGCTGAAGTACTTCCTTCTGGGTTCATTTGCCTCAGCCTTTTTCCTCTTCGGAGCCGCTTATTTATATGGCTTTGCAGGCTCAATCTCCTTCTCAGGTATTCAGGCAGCGGTAGTTGGCGGCACTGGAAATGATGTTCTACTTCTCATCGGAATGTCATTCCTTTCCATTGGTTTGCTCTTCAAGGTTGGTGCAGTTCCATTCCACTCGTGGTCACCAGATGTATACCAAGGTGCACCAACTCCAATTACAGCCTTCATGGCAGCAGCTACAAAGGTCGCTGCATTTGGTGCGATGCTTCGTATTTACTACACAGTGTTTGCAAATGCCGAATGGTCTTGGATTCCAGTTATCTCAGCTATCGCAATTGTCAGCATGATCTTGGGATCACTTGTTGCAATTGCTCAGCGCGATGTGAAGCGCATGTTGGCTTACTCATCTATTGCACATGCAGGCTTCTTGCTTTCAGGAATCATCGCCCTTAACAAGGCTGGATTAGATGCAACCATCTTCTACTTATTTGCTTACGGTGTCGCAACCGTTGGTGGTTTTGCCGTTGTAACACTTGTTCGTGATTCATCGGGAGAGGTAACAGACCTCAATCGTTGGAAGGGACTTGGCAAGCGCTCACCATTTGCAGCTTCTGCATTTGCACTCTTCCTTTTAGCCTTTGCCGGTATTCCACTAACAAGCGGATTCATTGGAAAGTTCTCAATCTTCTCAGCAGCATATGAAAACGGTGCAACAGCGGTTGTCATAACTGGTGTGCTTTCAAGTGCGGTTGCAGCATTCTTCTACATCCGCGTTATCGTCTTGATGTTCTTTACAGATGCGGTTGAAGATGGAACAGCGGTTGAGGTTCCATCAATTCTTACCCGTGCAACTGTGGTTATCTCAGCGGTAATCACTTTGGTATTGGGTATCTATCCAGCTCCAGTACTTGATTTCATTACCGACTTAGCTATCTTCATTCGCTAATGTCCACTTTTGGCATTCCCAACGTTGCACCAGCATTAGCGACGCAACTTGTTAGCCAAATGGCCGAGGTTGAATCACTGTTACGTAGCCATACCCGCAGCGAGTACCCATTTGTCGATGAGACCGCACATCACCTTGTGGCAGCTGGCGGTAAGCGTTTACGTCCCTTATTGACCCTTTTAACCGCTCAATATGGCGATCCAACGGGCCAAGGAGTTATCGCCGCAGCTGTGGCTTGCGAGATTACCCACCTAGCAACTTTGTACCACGATGATGTTATGGATGAAGCTCCACTTCGCCGTGGAGTTGAAAGTGCGAATATGCGTTGGGGAAACACGATCGCGATTTTGACCGGAGATTTTCTCTTCGCAAAGTCTTCAGATCTATTGGCAGATCTTGGTCCAGCAGCGGTTCGCTTACAAGCACGCACCTTTGAGCGTTTAGTTATTGGACAGATTATGGAAACGCAGGGACCTAACCCTGGGCAAGATCCATTGGAGCATTACCTAAAGGTTGTTGCCGATAAAACCGGTTCACTCATTGCAGCATCGGCTCGTTACGGCGGAATGATTTCGGGTGCACCTGCAGAAATCACCGACACAGTAACTATCTTTGGTGAAAAGATTGGCGTTGCATTCCAATTAGCAGATGATGTTATTGATATTGCTAGCGAATCAAATCAATCTGGAAAGACCCCTGGAACTGATCTACGTGAAGGCGTTCCTACCCTTGTGACTCTCAATGTCATGAAATCAAATGATCCGGCAGATGCTGATCTCAAGAGGCTTTTAAGTGCACCAATTGAGGATGAAGCAACGGTTCAACAGGTCTTGGTTGCGCTTCGCAATCACAAAGCACTTGATGAATCACGTGAACAGTTGTTCATGACTGCAAAGGAAGCACGCAGCGCACTAGGCCCACTGCCAATCAATGATGCAACAGGTGCGTTGATGTCGCTATGCGACGCTGTTATTGACCGTTCTGCTTGATTTAATCAAATCAATAGCTAAGGTCACAAGCGCTGCCCAAATAATCAAGAATCCAATCCAGCGAGCGGTTGGCATATCCTCATTTAAAACCCAAACACCAATTGAAAACTGAAGTGTTGGTGTTATGTATTGAAGCAATCCAATAGTTGTAAATGGAAGTCTGTTTGTTGAACCATTGAAAAGCAGAAGTGGAATAGCGGTTACCGCTCCAGCGCTAATAAGTAGTGCGGTTAAGCCCCAGCCATGGCCAAACTGACCAGTGCCCTGATTACCTATATAAATCAGGTAGCTCAGATAGAAAAGAGATGAAATAAGGGTCTCAATTGCTAGCCCTTCAAGCGCTCCCAGCCCCAACTGCTTTTTGATTAAGCCGTAGCTTCCCCATGAAACCGCTAAAGCTAAAGCGATCCATGGCAAGCGACCGTAATCAAAGGTCAGGACCAAAACACCGATTGATGCGATTGTGACCGCCGCCCATTGCAAAGCACGCATCTTTTCCTTCAAAAAAATTACGCCAAAGCCAATGATGATCAAAGGATTGATGTAGTAACCCAAAGATGCTTCTACAACATGCTCATTGTTGGTTGCCCAGATGTAAACCAACCAGTTAATCGAAATCAACATGGAGGATAGAAAGAGTTTTACGGCAACGGTTGGACGTTTCAATGTTGCAAGGGTTGATTTCAGCGCTTTAGTTGCCGCCAACACAATGAAACAAAAAACCAATGTCCACACCGCACGGTGAGAAACGATCTCTAGGGGATTGGCTGGTTCAAGCAGCGGCCAGTACAAAGGAAATGCACCCCATAAAGAGTATGCACTTATGCCAAATAAAAGACCGAGCTTGTTTTTACTCAATTATCTAAAGTTCGTGAATTGAACTGCGAAGTCCCAGCCACCATCTTTAATCATGGCCATTGTTTCCTGCAGATCATCGCGGCTCTTTGAAGTTACTCGAAGTTCATCGCCCTGAATCTGTGTCTTTACAGATTTTGGACCCTCATCACGAATCTTCTTTGCAATCTTCTTTGCATTCTCAGTAGAGATGCCTTCCTTCAAAGGTGCAGCGATCTTGTAAATCTTTCCTGATAGTTGAGGAGCGCCAGCATCAAGGTGCTTCAGTGAAACGCCACGCTTGATCATCTTGTCCTTCACAACATCTAAAGCCGCCTTTGCACGCTCTTCAGTGTCTGCTTCAATCAAAACCTTGTCGCCTTCAAGTTCAATTTTTGAACCTGTGTTCTTGAAATCAAAGCGGGTCTCGATCTCACGGACCGCCTGATTAATGGCGTTATCGAGCTCCATACGGTCGATCTTGGAGGTTACGTCGAAACTTGCATCTGCTGCCATGGTGATGGCTCCTTCACTCTAAAAACGCATTTTGTGCGTGTACCTGCCTAAGGTATCCTTTCCCCTCGCACTATCCATAATTGCCGCACTACTTGTTCGACCTTGGCGGGTTGCCCGAGCGGCCAATGGGAGGGGACTGTAAATCCCCCGGCTCTGCCTTCGAAGGTTCAAATCCTTCACCCGCCACCAG
>JBEAVJ010000072.1:0-4299 GCA_041160995.1 Actinomycetota bacterium
TTGCTTTTCGTCAGTTCCAACTAGGGGAGTAGTCATGGCAGTTCCAGCACGCGCATATTTGAGCATCGGTGAAGTCCTTAACCGTTTGCGTGGAGATTTCGCAGACATCACAATCTCAAAGATTCGATTTCTTGAATCTGAAGGATTGATTGAGCCACAGCGAACTCCATCTGGTTACCGAAAGTTCACCAGTTCAGATCTCGAGCGTCTGCGTTATGTCCTACTTGCTCAACGCGATCAATACCTGCCATTAAAGGTGATCAAGGAAAACCTTGATGCTATTGATCGTGGCTTACAGCCTGCTGCTGTTGGAGGAGTTCCCTCACCTCGACCAACTATTGGTCTAGCAACAATTGATGGTGAGATGGCACCGAGCGCATTTGGTGAAGTCAGTGAGATGCGCCTATCTCGTGAAGAGCTTTTGAAGAACAGTGGACTTGCCGAGGATCAATTGGTTGAGCTCGAGGGGTATGGCTTAATCGCACCTCGAGGTCGTCATTACGATGGAGATGCTCTCGCGATCGCTAAAGCTGTTACTGAAATGGGTGGCTTTGGAATTGAAGCGCGCCACCTTCGCTCATTTAAATCAGCGGCGGATCGTGAGATCGGATTGATCGAACAGGTGATCACACCTTTGACACGACAGAAGAGCGCTGAATCAAAGGCTCGCGCCGAAGAGGTTCAAAAAGAGATCGCATCTCTTTCAATTCGTTTGCATGCCGCACTTGTTCGTGGTGGCCTCAACCGTCTTCGATAGTCAATGTTGATACCGATGGAGGTAATCGGCGTTCGCGTCGAGATGCCCTCCAACCAGCCGATCGTCCTGTTGAAGGAGATTGATGGCTCCCGTTTTCTGCCTATCTGGGTGGGGGCGGTGGAAGCGACAGCGATCGCATTTGCACAACAAGGTGTTGAACCGCCCCGTCCCTTGACCCACGATCTGATGAAAAACCTTATTGAAGTATTTGATGCAACCTTGATTGCGGTCCATCTGACAGAGCTGAAGGATGGGGTGTTCTACTCAACCCTCAATTTGCGCGATAGCTCAGGGGAGCCGATCTCGATCTCGGCCCGACCATCTGATTCAATCGCGCTAGCGGTTCGAACCCACAGCAATATCCTGGCCACAGAGGAGCTGCTCAATGAGGTGGGGGTTGAGATCCCGCAGGGCGAGGGAGATAACCAAGAGGTTGAGAAGTTCCGAGAGTTTTTGGATCAGATCAACCCCGAGGATTTTGCGGGATAGGCGCTGTAACCCTAAACCTCAAGTAGAGGTTTGCCTCGTGTCGGTCATTGTTTCCCCTCGCACCTAGCCTTACATTTATCTCACTCCCCAAGAGAAATGAGCATTCCCCGTGTCCCCAGAAGAGATGGAAATCGGCTACAGAGGCGCTACAGCTTGCTCTGCCGCTGGAATTAGCTACCGTCAATTAGATTATTGGGCACGAACAGGTTTAGTAGAGCCAAGCATTAGAACAGCAAGTGGCTCCGGAACTCAACGCCTGTATGGCTTTCGTGACATCTTGGTGTTAAAGATTGTTAAGCGTTTACTTGATGCTGGTGTGTCACTTCAAAATATTCGTACCGCTGTTGATCACTTGCGCAGCAGGGGAGTAACCGAGTTAGAGCGCATCACCTTGATGAGTGATGGCGCATCAATTTATGAGTGTGCAAGTCCAGATGAAATCATCGATTTACTGCAGGGCGGCCAAGGCGTATTCGGAATCGCTGTCGGCAAGGTCTGGCATGAAGTTGAAGGCTCTCTATCTGTCCTTCAGGGTGAAGTAAATGGTCACACCGTGGGCGGCGAGGGCAAGGATGAACTATCGCTACGCCGCAAGGTTAAAGGGGCGTAATAACACCGTTGTAAGTATCATGTGTGCCTTGTAGTAGTTGCTACTAACTATCGACAGGGGTTTGTGTGTCACGTTCATTTGAGGATCGTCATATTGGCCCGACCTCAGTTGATGAAGCAGCGATGCTTAACGCACTTGGGTACTCCGATCTCTCATCCTTCATCGGCGATGTAGTTCCATCCAACATCGCGATCAAAGGGGTTATTGAAAAAGCTCTAGATTCAGGAAAGAGCGAAGTAGAGGTAATCGCAGAGCTTCGATCCATCGCTTCAGAGAATAAGGTTTTTCGCTCACTCATCGGAACTGGTTATTACGGAACGATCGTGCCCCCGGTCGTTAAGCGAAATGTTTTGGAGAATCCATCGTGGTACACCGCGTACACGCCTTATCAACCAGAAATTTCTCAGGGTCGCTTGGAGGCGCTGTTCGCATTTCAAACAATGATCTGTGAACTCACCGCATTAGATATTTCAAATGCGTCAATGCTGGATGAAGGAACCGCGGCAGCAGAAGCGATGACCTTGGCACGTAGAGCCTCCAAGCTCAGCGATGATGCGGTTTTCTTGATCGAAGAGCATGTGCATCCTCAAACAAAAGCGGTTGTCATAACTCGGGCAAAACCTTTGGGTATCACAGTTGTAGAAGTTGATTCTGGTCATGTTGTACGTGATGGATTTGATGGTGAGTTTTTTGGAGCCTTACTTCAATACCCGGATACAACTGGAACAGTTATTGATTACGCATCCTTTGCTGAGTACGCACATTCAAAGGATGCCTTGGTTATTGCAGCAACAGATCTTCTTGCATTGACCTTACTGAAACCACCAGGGGAGTGGGGCGCTGATATCGCAGTTGGTACAGCTCAACGTTTTGGTGTTCCCATGGGATTTGGTGGACCGCATGCTGGATTCTTGGCGGTGCGCTCAGGTCTTGAAAGATCGATGCCTGGTCGTTTAGTTGGGCAGAGTATTGATGCAACTGGAAAGCCAGCTTTTCGTTTAGCGCTGCAAACCCGCGAGCAACATATCCGTCGCGACAAAGCGACCTCAAATATTTGTACCGCACAAGTTTTGCTAGCAAACATGAGCGCCTTCTATGCGATGTGGCACGGACCTTCAGGTCTGCGTGATATCGCAGAACGTGTGCACAACTTTGCCGCTCGACTTCACGCAGCAACCGGTAACCAGGAAGATGTTGTCTTTGACACTGTTCATATTGTCGTAAAAGATGCGAAGGCGATTCATGCCAAGGCAGCCGCACGGGGAATCAATTTTGCACAAGTCAGCGATACTGAGATTCGCGTTGCATTTGATGAAGAGACAACAGAAGAGTTGTTTGCCCAAGTTCTAGAAATCCTTGAATTGAAGGATGCGGCAGGGGAGAAGATCCCTGCAAAGTTTGCACGCACGAGCAAGTACCTAACCCACCCTGTTTTTAATACCAACCACAGCGAGACCGGAATGATGCGCTATCTGCGTAACTTGGCCGATAAAGATCTCGCCCTCGATAGAACGATGATTCCTTTGGGTTCATGCACCATGAAATTGAACTCGGTCACTGAGATGGAAGCGGTCACCTGGCCAGAGTTTGCATCGCTGCACCCATTTGCACCGGCGGATCAAACAGTGGGAACTCGCAAGTTAATTAAGCAGCTTTCAGAGTGGTTGGTAGCGATCACCGGATATGACGCGGTTTCACTTCAACCAAATGCAGGTAGCCAGGGCGAGTTCGCAGGTTTGCTAGCCATTCGAAATTACCACGATTCTCGTGGAGATCAGGCGCGAAATATCTGTTTAATTCCTTCAAGTGCCCATGGTACTAACGCCGCTTCAGCTGTAATGGCGGGCATGAAGGTTGTTGTCATTGATTGTGATGAGAATGGAAATGTTTCAGTAGAGGACATTAAAGCCAAGATCTCAGAGCATGGAAATGCCCTTGCCGCTTTGATGATCACATACCCATCAACTCACGGTGTATTTGAGACCGCGGTCTCTGAGATCTGTGAGTTAATTCATAATGCAGGTGGCCAGGTGTATGTGGATGGTGCGAATTTAAATGCGCTTGTTGGTGTTTCACAACCTGGAAAATTTGGAGCAGATGTTTCGCACTTGAATCTGCATAAAACATTTGCGATTCCACACGGTGGAGGAGGACCTGGTGTTGGGCCTGTTATCGCTCGCGCACATTTGGCGCCCTTCTTACCTAACCATCCATTAGATGATTTAGCAGGTCCTGCAACTGGTCCTGGTCCAATCTCTGCTGCACCATATGGCTCTGCCAGTATCTTGCCGATCTCATGGGCTTATATTCGCTTGCTGGGGGGAGAGGGTTTAACCCACTCAACTCAGGTTGCGATTTTGTCTGCAAATTACATCGCAGCGAAATTGCAGGACTCCTACCCTGTGCTGTACACAGGTGCGAACGGTCGCGTTGCTCATGAGTG
>JBEAVJ010000073.1:0-4290 GCA_041160995.1 Actinomycetota bacterium
AAGCACAAATTTAACTTTGTTTACAGTCACCCAAGCGCTCTGAGTAGGTTCAGGGCCTTGGGTGCTGCTAACTAAGCGGATTGCAGATTGGCCAAGATCTTTTTTGCTCGTATCAATAGCGCACAACCTATCTTGGCAGTTAAAGATAATTGTCTTTCCATCGGTGGCTAAATACTTGCCAGGTGTACCAAAGTTTTCAGTAGTGACTCGAGAGATTTTTGTTGGGTTGCTCAAATTTGCCCAGCGAACTTGATTTGCTTTTGGAGCAGTTGCTGATGATGCAGCAAGCCAGGTGGCAAAAACTCCCGATGTTGTTCTTGCTAATGCAACATCAAAGCCAAAAATTAAAGCATCATCAGTTGAAATATCCAGGGTTTGATACTGCCAAGCAGTTGGATCAATTGAAGTGCGAGTTGCAATTCGCACCGCACCCGAGGTGATCTCTTTCTTTTGATTCATTGAAACAATAGAGTCATAAGCAACATAGGTGGTGGAACCATCAAATACCGCTTGAATGTGGAATCCAACATCGCCTGTTGTTCGGCCATCAGTTTTACGATCGCCATCTAGTAACTCATACTTCCAAGCTGCTCCGCGTGTACGAACAGCACCAAGAAGAACACCCTGGCTTTCATCGCGATAAAAGACCTGTACTGCGCTGGCTGATGCCACACATGCGTTGGCAACACTTACATCGCTAGAAGTGCGTACGCGGATCGGATCTTCATAGTTATTAACTGCAGCGCCATTTCCGTCCACGGTTTCAAAGGCAAAACTCGTACCGTTAAATGTTGCATAACGCAGGTCTTTTTCTGTCGCATCGCTGTAGAAAATATGAAGAGTTTGTTTCGATCCACTTCCATTAACACACATGCTAATCGCGCCTGCAATGGTGTCTGTTGTTCGTCCACCAGAGCCACCAGCACCATCAACGGTGACCTTTTTCCACCTCTTGCCATCAAAGGTGGCAAGCTTTAAATCGCCGCTCTTGGTATCGGTGTAAGCAATCGCAGGTCTTCCATTGAAGGTTGTACTAGCAACTGTCTTTCCATCCGCTGTGCTATCTAATACAGAGCTCTTCCAACCTGTTTGTGGAACAACCGCCTTTGTGACAGAAGGCTCAGATGCACCTAGTAAATTCTTGGCAACCACACTAAAGGTGTAAGAGGTGCCATTTTTTAATCCGGTAATAAGCAAGGGGCTCGTGACAGTTTTCTTTTCAGAGCCGGTCTTCAAATTCTTAACGATGTATTCGGTGATTTGTGCGGTGCGAAGATTTGCTGGGGGATCGAAAGAGATCAGTGCGGAGGAATCACCAGTAAATGCTTGTGCGTTTCGAGGAGATTGAGGCAAATCTGTAGCTACTCCAACTGGAGGTTTACTGCGTAGATCCTCCATCATCGCAAGCAGTAATGGTCCTGGCTCTTTAAATATCTCACCCGGATCAAGACTTGGGGTCATTACTGAATCAACACCAGCACTGGAAAAGGTAGCTTCATCTAAGTGCGAGGTTGATGAACCGGATTCATATCGTGCTGGTGTGTACATCTTTGGCTTCACTCCGCCATTTGCCTTTACTCCATTAGCGCCAGACCACACCAGAGATGTTGTTAGTGCAACACCTAACTCTCTTGATGGTGTTGGAAGATCTGCGAGTCTGCGACCATCAACTGTTTGAAGATAAGCATCAAATGGGGTTGGTTGGTCCAAACTTCCTAAACCAAAAAATGGGTCGTAGGCATCATTAGATAAGAATCCAAGCCCATGGCCAAGTTCATGAAGAAATACCGATTGCAGGTCGTACTCGCTGCCGGTTGGTACGCCGTCACCACGTGTATTCCAAGCAGCTGCAGAGTTAACCTGAATGATGATTTCGGGGTTTGCTCTATCTAAATCTTTTCCAGCAAGAGCGTTTGCTAAAGCTGATGGGTACCAGAGAGAGGAGTCAGGTGCTCCGGAAAAGGCGGAGAAAAAACTTCCGGGGCGAGCACTACCTAAAACGCCCCAGGAACTCGAACGGCCCCATGAAGCATCAACTGAGATAACAACAGATGATTTAAAGTTTGCAGCCCAGACATCGATAGATGCTTGGACCTCTTTCTTTGCCCACTCAGGAAAGTTGTTGTACTTAACTGAAAACTTAGATTTGATTTCAAGATTTTTGCTTCTGCTAGGAGCTGTTTGTGTTGTTGATGGTTCGGTACCTGCGTAGATATGTCCCCAGTTAGTTGCGGGGATTTGCTTGAAAGAAAGTGCAGGTGCGGAAGGCGCGGTGAGCAGTCCAAGAATTAATGCGCCAGCAAGGGCAAACGGCCCCATTCTCTTGATACGCATCATGGCCAAACGCTATCAGGGCTCTCAGCGTGGTTTAAGGTCAGGGGTAGGAAATACCAATTCTCTATGCAAATTAACAGGCAGAAAGGGCGAATAAATGACCACTGTGACAATTTATAGCCGAACTGGTTGCCATCTTTGTGAGGATGCATTACAGGTTTTAGAGTCCCTGAAGGTTGAATTAAATTTTGAAATCAAAGAAGTTTTGATCGATGGTGATGAAGAGTTACAACGATTGTATGGTGAACAAATTCCAGTTACACATATTGATGGAGTCCACCACGATTACTGGCGTGTAGATCCAGAGAGATTTAAATCTTCCCTTGAAAAACATCGTCAGCGTCAATAATTTTGTAGGAGTATCCCTGCTCAGCTAAGAAGCGCTGGCGGTTTTGTGCAAAATCTTGATCGATAGTGTCACGTGAAATAACAGAGTAAAACTTAGCTCCACGCCCATCTGATTTTGGACGAAGGATGCGACCTAAACGCTGCGCCTCTTCTTGGCGACTTCCGAAAGCACCAGACACCTGAATTGCGATCGTTGCATCGGGTAAATCAATTGAAAAATTAGCAACCTTTGAAACTACAAGACACTTGATCTCGCCAGTTCTAAACTTGTTAAACAATATCTCGCGCTCTTTGACAGGTGTTTCACCCTTGATAAGAGGGGCTCCCAGAACTTCTGACAGTTCATCAAGCTGGTCAATGTATTGGCCGATGACTAGTACCTGATCATCAATGTGCTTCTCAACTAACGCCTCTACAACATCGCGCTTAGTGCGAGTGGTTGCACAGTTGCGGTAACGGTTCTCTGGCTCTGCAGTTGCATAGGCAAGTCGTTCTGTTTCAGTCAGATTAACTCTGACCTCAATACATTCTGCAGGTGCGATGTAGCCCTGGGCTTCAATCTCTTTCCAAGGAACATCAAATCGCTTAGGACCAATAAGAGAGAAGACTTCGCCCTCCATTCCATCTTCGCGAACCAAGGTGGCGGTTAGACCTAATCGACGACGGGATTGAATATCAGCGGTGAAGCGGAAAATTGGTGCAGGTAGAAGGTGTACTTCATCATAAATAATCAAACCCCAGTCATATGAATCAAAGAGATCAAGGTGGGCGTACACGCCATTCTTCTTCTTTGTCATTACTTGGTAGGTAGCAATAGTGACTGGGCGAATCTCTTTCTTCGCGCCTGAATACTCGCCAATCTCATCCTCATTCAAAGAGGTGCGCTTCAGAAGCTCATCACGCCATTGACGTGCTGCAACTGTGTTAGTTACCAAAATAAGTGTGGTCGCTTTTGCATGTGCCATGGCAGCAGCACCAACAATGGTTTTACCCGCACCACAAGGAAGAACAACAACACCAGAACCGCCATGCCAAAAACCTTCAGCCGCTAACTCTTGGTAAGGACGAATCTTCCAATCCTTTTGCAAAAGGTTGATCTCATGCGCTTGTCCATCTACATAACCTGCAAAATCCTCTGCTGGCCAACCTAGTCGCAAGAGAGATTGCTTAATTTGTCCACGCTGACTTGGTAGAACTGTGATTGTCTCTGCATCAATACGTGCACCTAACAATGGTGCAATCTTCTTTGCGCGAATTACCTCTTCAAGAACAGCTGTATCGGTTGTCACCAAAATCAATCCATGAACTGGATCCATCTCAAGTCGCAAGCGTCCGTAACGTGACATTGTCTCGGCAACATCGATGAGGATTGAATGAGGAACTGCGTAACGGGAATACTTAATTAAGGTGTCGATAACTTGTTCGGCATCATGACCTGCGGCACGCGCATTCCATAAACCAAGTGGTGTTAAGCGATAGGTATGAATGTGCTCGGGGGAGCGCTCTAGTTCAGCAAAGGGAGCGATTGCTCTACGACATTCAACTGACATTGGATGGTCGATATCGAGCAGAAGCGTCTTGTCGCTCTGAACAATTAGTGGACCATCA
>JBEAVJ010000074.1:0-4284 GCA_041160995.1 Actinomycetota bacterium
AATGACTGCGCTTAATCCAATTTACACAATTGGATTCCAGATCATGGAAACCCTACGTAACCACTTTGATATGGGTCCTAAAGAGGCTCATGCTCGCGCGCTAGAGCTGATCACAATGGTTGATATTCCAGATCCTGAAAAATCAATTGATAAGTACCCTCACCAACTTTCAGGTGGACAGCGCCAGCGCGCAATGATCGCCCAAGCTCTGGCGTGCGATCCAGGTTTATTGGTTGCAGATGAGCCAACAACAGCGCTGGATGTAACTGTTCAGGCTGAGATCCTCGATTTAATGCGTGGATTGAAGGACAAGCTCAACTCAGCAATCCTTTTGATCACACACGATATGGGTGTTGTTGCAGATATGGCAGATGAGATCCTCGTTATGAAGGATGGAATCACCGTTGAATCTGGAACCGCAGATCAAATCTTTAATAAGCCATCACATCCTTACACCCAGCAGCTTTTGGGATCTGTTCCAAAGCTTGGTTCAAGTAAAAAGCGCGAACTCCCGTACAAGGAGAGCGCAAAGCCTGCACCAGTTTTGAAGTTAGAAAATGTCACTATCGAGTATCCAAAGCGTGGACGTATTCCAGCATTTGTTGCTGTAAAGAACTTCAGCCTTGAGATCTACCCAGGTGAAATCGTTGGACTCGTAGGTGAGTCAGGTTCAGGTAAGACAACTGTTGGTCGTGCATCAATTGGTTTGCTTCCAATTAAGGAAGGTTCACTAGAGATTGTTGGCAAGGACATTAGCCATGCAACTCAAAAGGAGCTCTTTGCAATCCGCCGCCATACCGGAATTGTTTTCCAAGATCCTGCTTCATCGCTCAACCCTCGTCTTCCAATTGGTGAATCAATTGGAGAGCCATTGTTCTTGGCAGGTTTGGCTAAAGGCGCAGATCTAGCTCACAAGGTCGAAGAACTTCTTGATCAGGTTGAGCTTCCACGAAGCTACCGTAACCGTTACCCACATGAGCTTTCAGGTGGACAGCGTCAGCGCGTAGGTATCGCACGTGCGCTCGCACTGACACCAGATCTTCTCATTGCAGATGAACCAACTTCGGCACTTGATGTTTCTGTACAAGCTCGTTTCCTCGAACTACTACAAGAGCTTCAGGGCAAGTTGAACTTTGCTTGCTTGTTCATCTCTCACGACTTGGCAGTTGTTGACATCCTGTCTCACCGAATTGCAGTTATGCAAAATGGTTTGTTAGTTGAAGTTGGCGATCGCGACCAGATCTTGAAGAACCCTAAAAACGATTACACCAAGCGTCTTATTTCAGCTGTTCCAGTGCCAGATCCAAAGGAGCAGAAGATTCGTCGCGAGGCTCGTTTAGCTCTCAAGAAGTAATCTCTATGGATCTAGACCTGCTGGTCTTTGGCCTAGACCTTGTCTCTACCTTTGCCTTCGCACTGGTGGGAGCAAGAGTGGCTGCTAGCAAAGGTTTAGATTACGGCGGAATTCTCTTCATCGCAGCGATCGCATCAATTTCTGGTGGAACATTGCGCAACCTCTTTATGGGAGAGCAACCACCGTGGATTCAATATCCGTGGTTATTCGTACCGATCATCGCCGCATTTTTAATCACCATCGCAATGGGTAAGACCCAAGATGTCGGTCGCTTTGCGCTATCCCTAGACACTTTGGGGCTGGCTGTTGCAACTGTTTCTAGTGTTCAGTTTGCACTTTCAAATGATGCGCCATTAGTTGCAGCTGCGGTTCTGGGATTAATTGGCGCGGTCTCTGGTGGATTGTTCCGAGACATCATGTGCCAGACAGAACCTGTCTTGCTGCACCGTGAAACTATTGGAACCGCATGTCTTTCTGGTGCGGTGGTTTACCTAGCCTTGGATGCGATAGATCTGAATGAAGCCCTTGTCGTGGCTATCGCTGGCCTTGTTGTTGTTGTGGTCCGCGAGCTGTCCATCAAGTACAACTGGAATCTGCCGAAGGTTGTAAAGAACCCTTAATCCCGCGACTGTCCACTGCGGTGGGTGTATCGGCCCAAGAAATCCGCCTTCATATCGGCAAAGTTTCCATCGACAAGTGCTTGTCGCATCTGATCAACCAACCGAACAATAAATCTTTCATTGTGAATTGTTGCCAAGGTCGCACTAAGAATCTCTTTACCGCGGAATACATGGTGCATATAAGCCCGTGTGTAGTGCGTACAGGTGTAACAGTCACATTCAGGGTCTATGGGCGTGAAATCCCTCTTAAAACGGCTGTTAGATAGGTTAAAACGCCCCTCCATCGTGTACACAGCGCTAGTTCGTGCAATTCTGCTCGCTAAAACGCAATCAAAGGTGTCACAACCATTTTCTACGCCGACAAATAGATCTTCAGGGGCGCCAATTCCCAGTAAGTGACGGGGTTTGTTTTCCGGCAATATCTCATTGACCCAGGAAACAATTGTTCCCAGTTGGCCCTTGTCTAAAGCCCCACCAATTCCAAAGCCATCAAAGGATTGGCCATTGGATTCCAGAGAACCCAAATCAGTTGCCGCCTTCTTTCGCAGATCTTCATATTGGGCGCCCTGAATAACGCCGAACAGCGCCTGATAAGGCTTGCCTACTCGCTCCTCTGTAAGCCGCTTATGTTCATCCAAGCAGCGGATCGCCCAGGCATAGGTTCGCTCCATCGCCAGCTCTTGATAGGGACGGGTGTTGTGCAAGGTGGTGCATTCATCAAAGGCGAACATGATGTCAGCGCCGATTTGATGTTGCACCTGCATTGAAACTTCTGGAGTGAATCGATGCATCGATCCATCAAGGTGGGATTTAAAGGTCACGCCCTCATCATCAACATGGGCCAAGCGATCCTTGTTTCCCGCAATCACATCATCTCGGCGAAAAGTTTGTGCATCCATCGCCAAAACTTTTTTGAAGCCCACACCCAAAGACAAAACCTGAAAGCCACCAGAGTCGGTAAAGGTTGGCCCTGGCCAGTTCATAAATGTGGCAAGCCCACCAGCTTCATCCAAAACATCAGAGCCCGGCTGTAAGTACAAGTGATACGCATTTGATAACAAAGCTTGCGCACCTAAATCCTTCATGGATTCAGGCAGCACCGATTTAACAGTTGCCTTTGTGCCTACCGGAATAAAAGCCGGTGTCTGAATCGGCCCATGCGGAGTGTTGATGGTGCCAACACGTGCCAAAGAGCCACTTTCAGCATGTTTGATATCAAATGAAAAACTCAATGCATTACCAAATCTGAACTCGAGCTTGTTCCTCTAGCCACAGCGCATCCTTATCGGTAACGCCAAACTCTTGGTAGAACGGGGTGAAGTTCTTAAGAATTTGATTGCAGCGAAACTCGGCAGGGGAGTGCGGATCTGTTGCGATACGACGGCGCATCTCTTCAGCTCGAACCTTGGCACGCCACACCTGGGCCCAGGAAAGCATCAATCGTTTTTCACCGCTCATACCTTCAATGACAGGTGATGGCTTTCCACTCAGTGAAATTTGGTATGCCTTAAATGCGATTGTTAATCCACCCAGGTCGCCGATGTTTTCACCGATGGTAAGAGCACCATTCACATTCACATCTGGAGCCTCTTCTGGAATCAAGGCATCGTATTGAGCGATCAACGCTTTGGTGCGCTCTTCAAATGCTGCTCGATCTGCATCGGTCCACCAGTTATTGAGTGCGCCATCGCCATCGTACTTAGAGCCCTGATCATCAAAGCCATGGCCGATCTCATGGCCGATAACCGCACCAATGGCACCGTAATTAACCGCATCATCGTGATCCAAACCAAAAAATGGTGGCTGCAAAATTGCTGCCGGAAAGACGATCTCATTCATGACTGGGTTGTAATAAGCGTTCACAGTTTGAGGAGCCATATGCCACTCATCGCGATCTACCGGCTTTCCAATCTTGGAAAGCTCATGATCTCGCTGGAACTTCACTACGCGGCCAACATTTCCGTAAAGGTCATCTGCCGTTGTTTGCAGTGCGCTGTAATCGCGCCACTTATCTGGGTAGCCAATCTTGGGACGGAACTTGCCCAACTTTTCTAGCGCCTTCACCTTGGTATCAGGGCTCATCCACTCCAGTTCATTGATGCTGATTCGGTACGCCTCAATCAGGTTTGCAACTAACTTTTCCATGCGGGCCTTAGCCTCGGCTGGAAAGTACTTCTGCACATAAACCTTTCCTACCGCTTCGCCAAGAGAGCCCTCGATCATGGAAACAGCGCGCTTCCAGCGCTCGCGAAGTTCAGGGGTTCCACTGAGGACCTTGCCGAAGAAGGCGAAGTTCTCATTGGTGAACTC
>JBEAVJ010000075.1:0-4995 GCA_041160995.1 Actinomycetota bacterium
ATTTATGAAAGGAAACATTCTTATCTGCCATCAAGAAAAAACGATCAAAGCCCATGGCAACAATGGCATTCAGCACCCGTGAAGACTTAATTGTCCAGAAGTACGCAACAATCACTATTCACCGACAATCATTGGAGCAGCGCCTGTACATTCAATTAATTCGGCAAATGTTGTGGGATAGACCGCATGAGGGTGGCCAGCTGCCGCCCAAACAACCTTGTAGTCATTTAATGCTTGATCAATGAGAATCGTTGCGGGGGAGACCCAACCAATTGGTGCGACTCCACCAATTGAAAAACCCGACTTTTCCTTCACGTAATCTGCATCAACTCGTCCGAGCTTTTCAATACCTAAGTTCTTTGCAACTAATTCTGTATCTACGCGGTGACGACCACTTGTAATAATCAATAGAGGCGAATCATCAGGGAGTTTGAAGATTAGGGATGATGCGATTTGGCCAACTTCAATTCCTAATGCACTTCTTGAGCTGTGCGTGCGCTATCGGAAAGTACGTGTACTTCTCCTGTCAGGCCATGTTCAGCAAGGGCGGCGATTACTCGCTTGACCGCAGCTTTTTCCTTTACGCCTTCCATGAGCCAAGTTTAATGCGTCCTAGAATTAAATGAAGTGCGATGCCAATAGCCATTCCCCAAATAAGGTCGATTGCTAGTACGGATACTGCGGTGACGAGCAAAGTTGCCGCTTCGGGCTTGGTGGTGCGCAGTGATTCCATGATTGATGAAGGGTTCAGGATTCTGTAACTAGTACCCAAAAGGACTCCTGCAATCGCTGCAGTTGGAATATAACTAACAAGCGGTGCGGCAATCAGAGCGATGAGCAGTAACACCAGTGCATGAAAGATTGATGCAAACCTTGACTTGGCATGCGATCTAACGTTGACGCTTGTGCGTGCGATTGCACCGGTAGCTGGCATTCCACCCATCACAGATGCAGCAAGGGTTGCAATGCCCTGTCCAAAGAGTTCTCGATTAGGTTCAAAATGTGTTTTTTCCTTTGCCATTCCATCGGCTACTCGTGCAGATAGAAGTGATTCAACTGCTGCAAGAAGTGCGATCCATAGCGCAGGGATCAGAAGATTGTTGAAGTCGGCAAATGTTGGTGTTTGGTAGGTACCGATACTGCGGGGGATTGCTCCAATAGTTACTACATCAATCGAGAAGAACTTCACCAAAATAGTGACAAGCAACAGCGATACAAAGCTAGCTGGGATGTGAAAGGGAAGAGATTTGGCAAAGCGTGGAAAGTTGAATTTAATAATTAGGGTGGATATAACAACAAGTAGCGAAGTGGTGTTGAGTCCAGCATCGAGAGCGTTTTGAATAGTGTGCCAAGCAACTGGCAGCGACTTATCGCCTTCACCTTTGGCAATTCCCAGTGCCAGAGGGATTTGCTGTAGCGAGATAACCAGTGCAATACCAACTGTGAATCCTTCTACAACAGCCCAAGGAACGCGATTGATGATCGCACCTAGTTTAAAGATTGCCATCAATACGACCATGACGCCAGCCATTACGCCAAGGGCTGGAATTGCTCCAGGTCCGTACTTTTGAATGACGGGGATCAATATGACTGTCATCGCCCCGGTTGGGCCACTGACCTGGAATTTAGAACCACCAAAAAGGGCGGCCAAGAAGCCAGCGATAATTGCAGTGGTCAATCCTGCCGCTGCAGACATTCCAGAGGTGATTCCAAAGCCAATTGCTAGGGGCAAAGCGACGATTGCGACTGTGATTCCAGCAATCAGATCTGCAGTTAAGTCTTTTCGGGTTCTTGAGAATTCGTTGAGCCGGGGCCAAAACGAAAAGAACATAGTTGATTGTAAGAGGCTAATGAGTCAATGTCAGTTACCGTTGTCACTCTATGACAACTGATTTGTACGCGATGGGTATGCGAGCCCGCAACGCTATCTATAGCTGCTTCTTTCTTTTAGGCTTTCTAGGGCTTGCTTGGATTCCACGTATTCCAGAGATCAAAGACTCATTGAATTTAAGTGATGGTCAATTTGGGCTTGTTTTATTGGCAAGCACAGTTGGTTCTATTCCTGGTGCGCAGATTGCAGGACGAGCAGTGCACTCGTATTCATCAAAGTTGGTCGTTCGAATATCTGGTTTCTTGCTGCCAGTTGGTGTGTTTGTGATTGGCATGGCTGACACTGTTCAAATCTTGTTATTGGGATTGTTTATCACGGGCTTCAATGTTGCCTTTATGGATATTGCAATTAATGGCCAAGCTGTTGAGATTGAAAAACACACTAAAGGTAGATGGATGTCTAGTTTCCATGGCTTCTGGAGTATTGGTGCTTTTGCTGCAACCTTAGTCGGGGGATTAATCGCTAACTTTGTTTCACCTCGTGACAACCTGATTGGCATCGCAGTAATTGGCTTACTTACATTTCAATTTATAGCTAACTTCATGCTTCCTGCCGAACATGATGGTCACCTCGGCGAACCCGGACAAGATGATGCTGGCAAGGTAAAACTTGTTGGCAAAGAGTCGCTGATTTTGTGGGCCCTTGGAATTGGCTTGATGTGTTCTTTGATTCCCGAAGGCGGTGCATATGAATGGAGCGGAATTCTTCTGCAAGACCATATGGGAATCGGTAAAGGTTTAAATGCAGCTGCAGCCACAACTTTCTCTCTAGCGATGATCGCAAGTCGTCTATTGGGAGATCGAGCATTTGAAAAGTGGGGCCATGTGAACACTGTTAAATATGGTGGTTACTTTGGCGGAGGCTTGTGGGGACTTGGATTGTTGGTAGGAATGAATATCTCTGATTCTCATCCAACAGCAGGCTTGATTATTGTGTGTCTAGGTTTTGGAGCAGCCGGGTTTGGAATGGGGCCATTCTTCCCAGCATTTAATTTAGCGGCCGCATCTATTCCAGGAATTGCGCCATCGGTCGGATTGGCTCGAGTCGGATTAATTGCAATTGCAGCTTACTTTGGTGGACCAACATTGATCGGTTTGCTTGCTGAATTAACCTCTTTGCCAGTTGCTTTTGCATTTCCAGTTGTTCTGTACATGATTGTTGGTTTGCAATCTAAATACATCAAGGTTCGTGAGATTAAGCAATAACCCATGTTTCAAGCAGGGTAAAGAGTGCAATTGAGTACAGCAAAAATGCGAAGGTTTTACGTAACAGGGCTTGGTTCATCTCGCCGCTCTTAATGGATGCAAAACGAGCGACAATTACAGCTCCGATAGACATAGCAATCGGCAAAGTCCACGTTACCTCGGACCAGCCTTGATAGTGACCAAAGAATGCGGTGATTGAATTGATTGCGATAATCGCAAGTGAAGTTCCCGCCGCCTTGCCTTGTGGAACTTTAAAGAAGAGAACCAGAACAGGCACGGCAAGAAAGCCGCCTCCGATTCCAAATAATCCTGTCATTGAACCTATGACTAGCGACATAACAACTAGCCAAAAGATTGGAATCTTCTTCTCAGTTCCAGCAACGGGCTTGATTAACATCGCAGTTCCTGCAGAAAGAAGAACTAATGCGAACCCAGTTGTAATTACCGAATCGCTGATGCGGTGAACAATGAGAGAAAATCCAAGGTTAGTTACAAGCCCTAGAGCCCAGATGACTGCGGCTTCTTTAAAGAGAACTTCCTTGCTTTTGATCTTGGGGAGCAAACCTGAAATAGCTGCCGTTAAAACAACAGCGATAGCTGCGGTAGTTGCTGCTTGAGGGGTAAAGCCAAAGATGTAGAGAAGGATGGGTACAGAGAGCATTGCTCCACCTGCGCCAATAAATCCGAGGACCGCACCGATGAAACCACCTGCGATTAATCCACCGATGATTTCCATTGGCTAATCATGGTACAAAAAAGCCCGCCGGCATAAAACCGACGGGCTAATTTGTAATGAATTACAGGTTGAAGAAGGCTCCTGTTACTGATGGACCGAACTCTGTTCCTGTTGCAACTAGTGCGAAGATGATCAATGCTGCACCAGCAAGTGAGAGGTTCTTGAAGAACCCGATTGACTCATTTTGCTTAGCTGTTGCATCTGTTTCCTTCCAGAATGCATGCATCAAGAATGATGTTGGGATGAGGAATAGTGCGATAAGTAGCGCACCTAGATCTGCGTACACACCGAATGCGATGTAGAGACCGCCGATGAGGATCATGAGACCTGATAGGACCACGCTGAACTTTGCTGCTGGAACCTTCTTGTACTGGGCGTAGCCAGTCATTGCCTCAAGCTTTGTGAGGTGTGAAACGCCAGATGAGATGAAGAGCAGCGCGAAAAGTACGCGGCCGATGATGAGGACGATGTCCATTGAGACTCCTTGAAATTTTGGTTGATTGAACTTACTGGGTAATAGTAGTTGAAGTTTCAACTAATTTTGACCACGACACGCTCGGCCACTTGCTATTTGTCAGTGGAGAGGGCTATTTTTCGAACATCTGTTCGAATACCCACAGCTGTGAAAGGTCTACCTAGAAATGTCAGCCATGCAGGTTAATCCCGCCCTCGATGTCACTATCGATGGGGCAACAACTCCTATCGAGTTCACCTATAAAGGAAAACGATTTCGCATCCATGCGGTGCTGTCTCGGTGGTGCGAAGCGGGTGGTTGGTGGAATCGAATCAGCGATGGCAAGTATCGCCCCGATGATCAAGCATGAACTAGAACGTGATGAAGTAACAGGTCAGTGGATCATCCGTAACGTATGAGCTTTATTCACCTCAATGTTGCCAGCGGGTACTCATTGAAATATGGAACTACTCAACCCCATGATCTAGTTCAGCGCGCAGCCGAGTTTGAAATGCCGGCGCTAGCGCTAACAGATCGTGATGGGTTGGCTGGTGCTATCCGTTTTACGCAAAGTTGTGTTGATTACGGGATCGCACCCATCATCGGAGTCAACTGCGCAATTGACCTAGGGCCAACAAAATTTGGATTGGGCAAGGGTCGCATCACCTTATTGGCACACAGCGATGGGGGATGGCGCTCGCTATGCAGA
>JBEAVJ010000076.1:0-8780 GCA_041160995.1 Actinomycetota bacterium
CGACAACAAACCAGCAGCTGCAATAGGTAAACCAATGATGTTGTAGACAAATGCCCATCCCATATTCAAACGGATGATCTTTAATGTCTTTGTAGAAAGCTTCAGTGCAGAAACAACGCTTCCAAGACCTGTATTCATCAAAGTGATATCGGCGCTATTAATTGCGGTATCTGTTCCAGTGCCCATCGCCATTGAAAGATTAGCCGCTGTTAGTGCAGCTGCATCATTAATGCCATCGCCGATCATCAGTACGGTGTGGCCCTCACTCTTTAATCGTTCTACGATTTCAAGTTTAGTTTCGGGCAAGGCGTGAGAAATAACATGAGCGGCATCGATTCCAACTGTTTGTGCAACTGATGCTGCAACCTCAGAGCTATCGCCTGTTACGAGCCATGGAGTAATTCCCATATCGCGTAGTGCGGAAACAGTTTGCGCTGCATCGCTCTTGAGTTGATCTCCCACTGCAAATACAGCGAGTGCAACTCCATCCCATGCAAGCACGGCCAAAGTTAACCCTGCAGCTTGCCCGCGATCGATCGCAGATTTAATCTCTGGATGGAACTCTGTAGAGCTATGTGCCACAGCTGCTGGGGAACCGATCAAAACAACTGGTGATTGAGAAAGAATTGATACTCGACCAGCAGCACCTGATCCAGGAGTTACCGAGAAATCAGAGACGGCGTAGGTAGGGCGTGCAGCGTTAGGAATACCAGACTTAGAGGCGCTCTGTGCAAGTGCATACCGTGTAATCGATTGTGCCACTGGGTGGTTGTTCAAGGATTCAATTGCTTGAGCTGAAGCAATGATGTTGTCAGGGGTAACAATCTCTGCAAAGGAACGACCTAGTACAGCCCCTGCTGAACTGGAAATAGTTGCCTCTTGTACCTGCATCACGCCTTCTGTAAGGGTTCCAGTCTTGTCAAAGAGAACTACATCTACCTTGCGTGCGACTTCAAGAACTCGAGGTTCACGCAAAACAATTCCGCGAGCAGCTCCTCGACCAGATGCGACAAGCAGGGCTACCGGGGTAGCCAAACCAAGTGCGCAGGGGCAGGCAATAACCAAGACAGTAATTGCAATTGAGATTGATTTGGTGAGAGATGAGCCGGTGAAATACCAACCCGCAAAGGTGCCAATCGCTAGCACGGTAACAATTGGAACAAAGACTGCGCTGATTCGGTCGGCAAGACGTTGAATCGGAGCTTTTGTTCCTTGCGCACTGATTACCATCGCTGTGATACGTGCAAGTTCAGTGTCGCTACCAACGCGTGTGGCGCGAACAATCAAACGACCATTGTGATTCACAGAAGCACCAATAACCGATGAGCCAGGACCAACATCAACCGGCTTTGTTTCACCGGTAAGCATTGAGTTATCGACTGCGCTTTCGCCCTTTACGACGATGCCATCTGTTGCAATGCGATCTCCGGGGCGAACCTCAAACTCATCACCAATTTGAAGTTGTTCAATGGGAACAATCAGTGGGAATCCCCCACGAACAATTGTTACCTCTTTACTACCTAATGCGAGAAGAGATGAGAGAGCGCTACTTGCCTTGGCCTTTGCGCGAGTCTCTAGGTAACGACCAAGAATGACAAAGAAGATAACTCCTGCTGCAACTTCGGTATACACATCACCGGCACCAGTTGAGTTTGCATAGATAGACCAACCAAAAGCAGCTAATGAACCCATGGAAATCAAGTTATCCATCGTTGGATGCTTGAGATTTCTAAAGGCTGCTTTATGAATTGGGTATGCAACAAGCAAAACAACTGGAGCGCTCAGTGCAATAACAACCCACGCCGTTGGTGAGTACAACGGATGGGGCAATCCAGCGGCATCAAGCAGATCATGGATCCACATATCTACTTGGTGGTGCCAACTCATCACCATTGACAGTGCAACAGCTGGGATCGCAAAGATTGCTGCAAAGAAGAATGCACGTGCGGATTTCTTGCTGTGCAAAGCAACTGATTGAGCATCAACCAACAATGAGGCTGAATATCCAGCTTTTTCTACAATCTTTATTAACTCTTTAGCGGTGATTTCGGCAGGAGCAAGAATGTGAGCGGTTTCAGTTGCAAAGTTAATTGTTGCGCTTACGCCTTCAACACTATTGAGCGCTTTTTCAACTGAGTTCACGCATGAGGAGCAGGTCATTCCCTGAACAGACAAGGTCGTTGGTTCAAGTAGTTGGCTCATGGATTAAGCCCGTTAATAACCGCGTTGTGCAGAGTTCCGTTAGTTGAAACACCACTTCCGCCAAATGGTCCACTCTCGCCTGCTGTATTTGTAAATACTCCGCCAGCTTCACGCACAATGATGTCTAGCGCTGCCATATCCCACAACGCTAGTGATGGCTCAATCGCAACATCAACAGCACCTTCTGCCACCAACATATGTGACCAGAAATCACCAATGCCGCGGGTGCGCCAGGCGCTTGCAAGCATTTTTTGGAAAGGTTCTAGTCGATCTCCCCAGCCAACAAAATCAGAGTAAGAGATCGATGCATCACTCAGTGATGAAACCTTTGACACTGAAATCTTCTTCTCATTGTGTGCTAATGCGAGAGTCTGAAAATTACTGTCTGTATCGGAGTAGGCAAAGTCATCATCAGATGAATCGCCAATTTCAAATTCAGCACCTCCAGCATTGAAGCGAACCGTCGCGCCATGTCCTTTAGCAGCTGACCAACGACGGGCTAGCGCTGGAGCAGATGCGATACCAACTACAACCTCTTCTGTGCCAGTGGCATCAACCTGAACAAGTGCAATCAAAGTTGCCCATGTAGGAACTCCGCGCATAAAGTTTTTTGTTCCATCAATTGGATCAATTACCCAGTAGCGACCAGAACTTCCTTTATCGCTTCCAAACTCTTCACCCACTAAACCATCTGATTCACGATGTGTACCTAACGCTTCACGGATTGCAGTTTCAACGGCGCGATCTGCATCGGTAACGGGTGTGTTGTCCGGCTTGGTCGTAATGACTAAATCTTGTGACTGGTAACGGTCCAAAGTAATTGCATCCGCAAGATCTGCTAATGCGTGAGCAAGGGCCAGATCATCGAGAATCTGTGCTGAACCATTAGCTGTGCTCATAATGGTGTGAGTCTATTCCACAGGAGTTATAGGTGCGTCCTTAACAGCAAGAAGGGAGCGAAGACTTGCCAGACGTGCAGTTCTGTGGGGATTTGGTACGCCCTCAGGTGCCGCCCATGCATCAAGTTTGCAGGAGCTTTCAGCGTGAGAGCAGTTGGATAAGCAGTTTGCTGCCACTTCCGATAAATCGCTAAATGCATCAACTATGCGTTGATTATCAATGTGAGAAAGTCCAAAGGCGCGAATTCCAGGTGTATCGATAATCCAACCATCGCTATCAATTAATGGCAGTGCAATAGCGCTAGAAGAGGTATGGCGTCCACGTCCAGTTGCAAGGTTTACATCACCAGTTGCACGATTACTTTCAGGAATCAAGGCGTTGATCAAGGTTGATTTTCCAACACCCGAGTGACCAACCAAAACAGAGATCTTTCCTTCAAGTACTTGATGAAGCTTTTTCAAATCCTTTTCGCGGGATTCACTCTTGATTGCGGTGTGGATGATCTCGACATCTAATTCGGCATACTCTGCAAGGAATGCAGGAACCTCGCTGATATCGGTTTTGGTGACAACAATTTTAGGAACGATGCCTTCAGTAAAAGCTGAAACCAAGAAGCGATCAATTAATCCGCGACGTGGTTCTGGATTTGCTGCAGCAACGACAATTACCAGCTGATCAATGTTGGCAACGATGGTGCGCTCAACCTGTGCAGCATCATCAACGGTTCTACTCAAAGAGTTGCGGCGCTCTTGAACCGCAACAATGCGAGCAAGGGATCCTTCAGCACCAGTTACATCGCCAACTAATGAAACATTGTCACCGGTGACAACTGATTTTGGACCTAGTTCGCGAGCACGCATTGCGGTAACAATGGTTCCATCTTCGGTGATACAGGTTTGTCGACCGCGATCAACAGTTGTGACTAGCGCTGTGATTGCATCATTGTGTGATGGACGGTCCTTGCTTCGCGGGCGAGTGCTACGTGATGGGCGGATGCGCACATCTGATTCATCGTATTCGCGTGGACTCATACTAAAAGTGAGCTCCAGAGTCCTGGAAAGTCGGGAAGGGTTTTACGGGTTGTAGCGATGTTTTCAACTTCAATGCCTGGCAACAAGGCCCAAGACAGCACCAGCTGTAGCTAATCGATGATCCTCATAGGTGTGAAAAACACCTGCGTGCAACGGGGCTGGAGTGATGTGGAGAGCGGTTTCCTCTTCAACAACATTTCCACCTAGCGCATTGATTTCGCGGGTTAACGCGGCAAGACGATCAGTTTCATGCAAACGTAGATGACCAATCCCGCGTAAATGTGATGGTGAATCAGCAAGAGCTGCCAACGCTGCAATTGAAGGGGTTAGTTCTCCAACATCATGAAGATCGATATCGATTCCATGAATCGTTCCGCTGCCTTTGAGTGTTAAACCAGCCCTGCTCATTGAGACCGTTGCGCCCATGGCGGTAAGAATTGAGCGCAGTTGATCTCCAGGCTGTGTTGTCACCTTTGGCCAATCTGCAATTGTCACACTTCCACCACACACCATTGCAAGTGAGAGAAATGGCGCAGCGTTTGAAAGATCCGGTTCGATCACTAAATCTTTTCCATGCAAAGCACCTGGCTTCACACTCCAACTTTGGTTAGCAGAATCAACCTCAACTATTGCGCCAAAGTCGCGCAACATATCTACCGTCATTTCAATATGCGGCATTGATGGAAGTGAGCCACCTTGATGCGTAGCAACGATTCCCTTTTCAAAACTAGGTGCAACCAATAGCAGGGCAGATAAGAATTGGCTTGACGCAGTTGCATCAATTGTTAACGCACCGCCGGGAATTGAACCTGTGCCATGTAATGTCAGCGGCAAGCTATAACGGTTGTCGTGATCTACTGAGACACCTAGCTCTTCAAGCGCCTTAATGACGGGGCCAAGTGGTCTTTCGTAGGAGCGTGGATCGCCATCAAAGGCGACTTCACCAGTTGCTAACGCGGCAAGTGGCGGCAAGAAGCGCATAACAGTTCCGGCATTGCCAACATCAATCTTTACTCCACCGCGTAAAGCAGCTGGTGTGACAATCCATTGCAACTCTTCAAGAGCATTGACAGTTACTGTCTTTTCTTCAATCCCAACACCAAGTGCTTTTAAACCAGCCATCATTAATTCGCTATCCCGAGAAACTAATGGACGACGCAATACCGATTGAGTCTTGGCTTGTGCCGCCAAAATAAGGGCACGGTTAGTGACTGATTTTGATCCGGGAATGACAACGCTGATATCAACTGGTGTTGCGCCGCGGTAAATCGCGGGCCAGTGGGCGTTGTTTGTCATCGCCTAAGTCTAACCGCCTTGAATTATGTGTGGACGTTATGCGCAAACCGCGGATATGCGCGAGCTTATGGAGCAGTTCTCAGTAACTGGTACCTCTCCTGAAAGTTCACTCCCCCTGAACTGGAATATCGCTCCAACAAATCCCATTTACATCATTCGAGCCAATGATCAATCAGGCAAAGATGCAGAAACGAAAAAAGCATTAGCGATAGTTTCATGGGGATTGATCGGTCCATGGCTTACCGATTATCAGGAGGCCCGTGCTTCGCAATCTCGTGCGATCAATGCGCGCAGCGAATCAATTCATGAGAAGCCAACCTTTAGAAATGCATTCCGTGCCACACGGTGTTTAATTCCAGCATCTGGTTACTACGAATGGGCAACCGCTTTAGGCAAATACTCCCCTAAACAACCTTTTTACATTTCCTCTCGTGATGGTGGTCAACTTCCCATCGCTGGAATCTGGAGCAGCTGGCGAGCACCTAATGGCGAACTCATTGAATCCGCTTCGATCATTACCCAAGAAGCTCAAGGAGAGTTAGCAACGATCCATAGTCGTATGCCTGTCTTTATGCCGCAGGATCGCTGGGATACCTGGCTCAATCCCCGCAATACCGATGTGAATGAGTTGAAATCCTTAATGGTTGTTGAGAACCCTGAGTCAATTGTGAAAGCCCATCCTGTATCCAGCGCGGTCAATAGCGTGGCAAATAATGGAAAAGGTTTAATCGAGGAACTGCCTTTGGGAGAGCCAGAAACCCTCTTTTAACGATAGTGTTTTAGCGATGTCAACGGATCTAGTTAAAGAGAGCTCAGCGGATCGTGCTGTCCGCTTCGAGCGAGATGCCCTTGCCTTCACCGATCAGTTGTACGCAGCTGCATTGCGCTACACAAAGAATCCACATGATGCCAAGGATTTAGTTCAAGATACTTACTTGAAAGCATTTGCTTCATTTCATCAATTTGAACCAGGAACAAATCTACGCGCATGGTTGTACCGGGTTCTAACAACTACATTTATCAATACCTACCGCAAGGATCAGCGCCGGCCTCAGTTAAGTTCTGGTGAGATTGAGGATTGGCAGTTAGCAGATGCTGCTTCCCACACCAGCGACCAAGGAAAGTCCGCAGAGGTTGAAGCTCTAGAAAATATGCCTGATAGCAATATCAAGCGGGCGTTGCAGGAGATTCCAGAAGAGTTCCGTATCGCTGTGTACTTGGCCGATGTTGAAGGTTTTTCCTACAAAGAGATCGCAGAGATTGTTGGTGTTCCCGCAGGAACGGTGATGTCGCGCCTGCATCGGGGAAGAAAACAGCTGCGTGAGCGGTTAACAGAGTATGCAAAGGAACTGGGTTACACCACCGAGAAAAGTTCGGGGGCGAAGCCATGAGTTTCAACCAGTTCTACAACGGTAAAGACACTCTCGCCTGTAACGAGGTTCTCAACTCATTTGTACTTCTTATAGAAGGAAGCATTGAGCAGCCACAGATTGGCTTGATTGAAGTTCACATTTCAACCTGCCCTGCATGTGAGGCAGAGTTAGCCCACGAGCAAGCAATGCGCCAATTGATGCAAGATGCGCTGCGCCGTAGCTGCAATGAGAAAGCACCAGAGGATTTACATGATGCGATCTATCGTCAGATCCATGCACAAATGGCGGGATCATTTACTGAAGTTGTTACCCAATACAGCATGACTGAAATTTCAATTGAGATTGATGAGTTTGGGCAGATTGAACACCGCGAAGTGACTATCGAGCACACTGAAGAGATTAGATTCTTAAATGATGGAAAAGATCCCAATGATCCTCTTGGCCGCGGAAGTAACGGACAGGATTGATTGCGATGTTGCCAGAGGATGAGGTTCTAGGAGCGGTCGGTTTCACCGAGATGGTGGTTCGTCCAGGTGATACATCGGTTGCAATTGGAATTGGTGATCTCCCAATCATCGCTCCTTCCTTGCTCATCAACTTAATGGAGCATGCAGCGATACTGTCTTTAGATCTTTACTTAGAGCCTGGTGAAACAACCATCCCAATTAGCGTTGAATTCATTTCACTATCTCCTGCAGGAATTGGCGCTTCATTACGTGGAACATCACGTGTTATAGAGGTTGCAGGAAAAGAGTTGACCTTTGAATGTGAGGTCTATGAAAATGAGCGCCAGATTGCAGCGGCCTTGATAAAAAGATCAGCGGTGGAGCGAGTATCTTTCCTCGCCCGCACCGCTGCTCTTCACTTAATTCAAAACGATAAGTCTTAGTTCTTAAGAATTTAGCTAGGCCTTCTTAGTTGCCCAAAAGATCTCTGCAATCTCATCGATCTTTGTGATCAATGAATCTGCAACTGCAACATCCTGAGTTCCCTTTGTGCCTGCAGCACCTGCAAGCTTTGTTGCCTCATTGAACAATGAGTGCAGCTGTGGGTAGGCCTCGAAGTGTGGAGCCTTGAAGTAGTCGGTCCACAGCACCCATAGGTGCTCCTTGACCTGGTGTGAACGCTCTTCCTTGATCGCCACTGAACGTGAACGGAAATCTGGATCTGGGTTAGCTGCGTACTTCTCCATGCATGCCTTTACAGAAAGTGCTTCGATCTTTGCCTGTGCTGGATCGTAAACACCGCATGGAAGATCGCAGTGTGCGTAGACAGTTGTCTTTGGTGCAAACATTTTCTCTCCTTCTCGACTCAAGGCGAGTAATGGGCCTTGTAGTTTTACTGACTTAGTAGTGCGAGACTACCGCCCGTGAGCAAATTTGGCACAGTCAAGGTCTCAGGATCATCGATGGCCCCTACCTTTAAGGATGGCGACTGGCTATTGGTTTCCTGGTTTCCAGAGGGTCTCACACCATTAGTTGGAGATCGAATCCTGGGAAAAGTTGTCGTTGTGGAACGGGAGGAACGCCCAGGTATTTTCTTCGTCAAACGCCTTCAGAAATCTCATGGCGGTATCTACTGGGTTCAAGGCGACAATGATGAAAGCACCGATTCACGCACCTGGGGATGGATTCCAGGCAATGAAGTTGTTGGTGTTGTGCTCTTTCGATATCGCAAGGGGCGGATCAAGAAAAACTCTAAGCACTAAACAAATAACTTTCAATCCTTTTTTACTTGATTGGAACTCTCACTAATTTCTTAGCTGTATTTGGATTAGGTGAGTTCTTCATCAGATTAATCCATGAAGATTTCTGCTTGAGTGCCTCACCGCGAGCTTGTGTTGCCGCGATTTTTGCTTTGAGTGCAGCCAATTGAGCTCTTCGCTTTTCTGCAGCTAGTGCTCGCGCCTTGTCGCGTGCCAACTTTGCAGCTTTTATCTTTGCCAAATTTTCAGCCGCAATTCTTTCCGCCTCCTTCT
>JBEAVJ010000077.1:0-4212 GCA_041160995.1 Actinomycetota bacterium
CAGACCGTTGCGATTGCTCGTGCAGTTTTATGGAACAGCAAGGTGGTCATCCTTGACGAGCCAACTGCAGCGCTAGGTGTTGCCCAGACGGAACAGGTTCTCAACCTTGTTCGACGCCTTGCAGATAATGGGTTAGCGGTTGTTTTGATCAGCCACAACCTCAACGATGTTTTTGAGGTGGCTGACAACATCGCCGCTCTTTATCTAGGAAATATGGCGGCGCAAGTGAATAAGAATGAGGTTATTCCTCGTCAGGTAATTGAGTTAATCACTACTGGTAAATCTGCTGGAGTCGATGCTCCAACTGCAAACACAGGAGCGAAAAAATGAGTATGAGCAACGAGGTTGAAGTTCCAACAATTAAAGGTGCCGCAGTCAATTACTGGGCACGAGTAAAGGCTGGAGATATCGGCTCTTTGCCAGCTGTTCTCGGTTTAGTTGTGCTCTGCTTGGTCTTCGGATCAATGTCCAATGTGTTCTTAACTCCGGGCAACTTTGCAAACCTCATCACACAAGCGGCGGCGGTAATCGTCATTGCAATGGGTCTTGTGTTTGTTCTTTTGTTGGGCGAGATCGACTTATCGGCTGGATATACCGCCGGTGTTACTGGCGCGGTTTTAGTTATCTTGATTACCAATGAAGGTCACCCTTGGTATGTAGCTCTTCTTGCAAGTATCGCCGTTGGAGTTTTCCTTGGTTTCCTCTTGGGCACATTAGTTGCACGACTTGGTATTCCATCCTTCGTCGTTACCTTGGCAGCCTTCTTAGCCTTCCAAGGAATTCTTCTCCTGCTTGCAGGTGAAGGCGGAACAATTCGAGTTGAAGATCCAACGGTGCTTGCAGTACAGAACTCCAATATGTCGCCGACTGTTAGCTGGATTTTCTTCGTGGTCGTTGCGGTTGCATATGTTTTATCAGGTCTATCTTCAATGAACTCCCGCCGTAAAGCGGGTTTGAAAACAGAGCTGAAGAAGCTATGGATTATCAAAACCGCTGGGCTTTTGTTGATTACAGGCCTTGCAGTATTTGCACTTAACCTTGAAAGAAGTAATAACCCAGATCTAGTTAGCCTTAAGGGAATCCCTTATGTGGTTCCAGTTATTTTGTTGCTACTAGTTATCGGAACATTTGTTTTGGGTCGCACAGCATTTGGTCGCCACATTTATGCGGTAGGTGGAAATGCAGAGGCTGCACGCCGTGCAGGTATTGATGTAAAGAGAATTCGAATCTCTGCCTTCATGATCTGCTCAGGTTTGGCAGCGATTGCAGGATTGATCTTTGCCTCACGTCAAAACTCGATCTCACCAACTACTGGTGGAAGTTCAACACTTCTCTACGCAGTTGGTGCCGCTGTTATTGGTGGAACCTCACTCTTTGGTGGCAAAGGAAAGATGCGCGATGCAATCCTTGGAGGACTCGTAGTTGCCGTAATTGATAACGGTATGGGTCTCTTGGGGTACGCAGCGGGAATCAAGTTCATTGTTACCGGACTTGTATTGCTGATCTCTGCAGGAGTTGATGCAATCTCACGCCGCGGAGCAAGTGCCACGTAGCGCGCTATAGACCCATTAGGTGTTCTAGAGCGAGCTGATCTACCGCTTCATAGCCGTATCCGCGCTTGCCCGCTGCTTCTACATCAAAGGAATCCTTTGCAAGATCCTTCCATGTTTCGCCAGCAGCAAGTGTTGGCTCTGCAAGACCAGGAATATTTGATTCCTTCATCGCTGCAATTACACGAGGATCGGAACGGAATGCAGCTGCACGCTCTTTAAGTGCGAGGTAGGTGCGCATATTTGCAGTCGCTGACTCCCACACACCCTTGTCACTTTCTGTACGTGCCGGCTTGTAATCAAAGTGCTTTGGTCCGCTGTAGTTGTAACGCTCTAGCAGATCAACTAAGAAGAAGGCTGATTTCAAATCGCCATGGCCAAAGACTAAATCTTGATCAAACTTTGGACCGTGTTGGCCATTGAGGTCGATGTGGAACAACTTCTTGTGCCATAACGCTTGTGCAATTCCATGTACAAAGTTAAGTCCAGCCATTTGTTCATGGCCAACCTCTGGATTTAATCCGACAAGCTCTGGGCGATCTAGCGAGTTAATGAAGGCAAGTGCGTGACCAATGGTTGGTAGGAAGATATCTCCACGTGGCTCATTTGGCTTTGGCTCAATTGCAAACTTAATGTCATACCCGTTGTCGGTAACAAACTCGCCAAGGGTATTGAAAGCCTCGCGGAATCGATCCAATGCGATGTAGGCATCCTTAGCACCATCTGATTCAGCACCTTCGCGGCCACCCCAACACACATATGTTGTTGCACCAAGTTCAACGGCAAGCTCAATGTTCTTCATTACCTTACGAATTGCATAGCGACGAATATCTTTATCATTTGAGGTGAATGCACCATCCTTAAAAACTGGATGTGTAAACAAATTTGTTGTTGCCATCGGCACCTTCATGCCGGTTTCAGCTAAAGCTTTCTTGAATCGATCAATGTGTCCGCGGCGGGCGTTCTCATCACTTCCAAATGGAATCAAATCATCATCATGGAAGGTCACTCCATAGGCACCACGAGCTGCAAGTTCATTGACGGTACGAACTGGATCAAGGGCATCACGTGTGGCATCTCCAAAGGGATCACGGGCCTGCCAGCCAACGGTCCAGAGACCAAAGGTGAACTTGTCTGCAGGGGTTGGATTAAGTGACATTGTGCGTGAACCTCTCGCTCTAGGTTGGCCCTTGGGGGGCGTTTTGGAACATTGCTAACTTACCTCTAATCTTGTCCCCTATCCATACTTAGGCGGTAACGCTTTGGTAAGGGTTTGCGGGAGTGGTGAAATGGCAGACACGCAGGTCTTAGGAACCTGTGTCTTCGGACGTGCGGGTTCAAGTCCCGCCTCCCGCACACTAGTTTTTCTTCGACAGTTAACAATTTAAAGTTAGAGTCAAGCCATGGCAAAGAAATCACCAGCCAAAATCAAAAAAGAGGCCGCTGAGATTAAGCGCGCAGCGGCGGCTCGTCGCGAAGAGAAGAAAAACCAAAAGTTAAACTCACAATCCCAATGCGCCGTTACAAATGGTGAAGTTGATCTTGAGTACTACGCATCAGTTGACCAGGCATGGAGAGAGCTTGGATTAGCAGCTCCTGCTTGTCGCGCACTTATAGATGATGGATTATTCAAACTATCTGATCTACGCAAGACATCTCTTGCAGCGGTAAAAGAGCTGCATGGCATGGGTCCTAATGCGATTCGCATCTTGACTGCAGCTATGAAGAAGGCAGATCTATCCTTTAGAAAGTGAATTAATTGCTGAAGGCAAAGGCGATGATCGCAACGCCAGCAATTGCTACTAAGGCTTTAATCTCACGACGAGCCAAGATCGACACCATGGCTGGAACAAAGGTTGCACCAAGTATTGCTGCACCTGGTCCAAAAATTAATGCGCTGCGAGAAACAATGTCAGACTCACCCCACTGGTATCGAAGATTAATGAGGCCACATGCAAATAGCAGATAGCCACCCATCCGGTAATTGTTGATCCAGTACTTGTCTAGCTTTTCGTTTTTTTCTGAGCTCATGAGATAAGTCTATGAATGCAAACAGGAGTGCCGCTTTCGCGACACTCCTGTTTTTAGGATTCTTAGTTAAAAGAAGCCACTAATCAGAGATTAGTGATCGTCCTTCATTCCTTCTGCGATTGACTTCATACGTGCAATCTTCAGAATTGTTAGACCGAATACGCACTTCGCTAGAACGTCAGCGATTGTGTATCCAACCTGAACAGTTACGAATGATGATGCTGAAGCGTCACCAACGATGTTGAAGATGTAAGCGATTGGGTATACACCCCATGTTGCGATAAGAAGTAGACGCAAACGGCCTACAGTCTCTGCAACACCAGCTGGCTGGCGATCCAATGACTTTCCTAGTTCTACGAATAGAACGTAAAGGATGTATAGGAATGGAAGTGTTGATAGAACACCGTATAGAACCTGTGTGTTCTGATCATTTGAAATCTCACCTGGGTAACCAAGCGCGATCATCGCAGCTGATGCTGGGACCAAACGCATGATGAGTGAGCGAGAAACTTCGCGAGTTAGAGCAAGTACGGCAATTACCTCTACTAGTAGTAGTGGCACAGTTAGTAGCCAGTCTACGTAGCGGTATGCCTCGTTGAATGCATCCTGAGATCCATCAAGCTTGACCATT
>JBEAVJ010000157.1:0-2501 GCA_041160995.1 Actinomycetota bacterium
GGTACATCTGAAGTTCCCTTAGCTGCAATGCACATGGATGAGGTTCTTCCAGCAGACAAACTTCCTCTTCGTTATGCAGGGTACTCATCATGTTTCCGTCGCGAAGCTGGAACATATGGAAAGGACACTCGAGGAATTATTCGAGTTCACCAATTCGACAAGGTTGAAATGTTCTCTTTCTGTCATCCAGATCAAGCCAAAGAAGAGCACAAGCGTTTATTGCAATGGGAGAAGGATTTCCTTAATGCAATGGAGATTCCATACCGAGTAATTGATGTTGCATCTGGCGACCTTGGATCAAGTGCTAACCGTAAGTTTGATATTGAAGCGTGGATTCCTACACAAGAGGCGTACCGCGAGGTTACAAGTACCTCTAACTGCACCGAATTCCAGGCCCGCCGTTTAAATATTCGCTTTAAGGATGCTGATGGAACTAAGGCTGTCGCAACACTTAACGGCACATTAGTTGCCATTCCTCGCATGATTGTTGCCATTCTTGAAAACCACCAGAACGCCGATGGTTCAGTAAATGTTCCTGCGGCGCTACAACCTTTCTTAGGAACACAACGATTTGAGTTGGTGTGAGTAAGCGCCCTAAATTAATTGCGACAGATCTTGATGGCACTATCGTTTCGCACAAAGGTGTAATTTCACAAAGAACAGTTGATGTATTTACCCGTGCAAAAGATATGGGTGTACATGTTTTCTTTGTAACAGGTCGCCCACCGCGGTGGATGGGAGAAATTCGCGAGGCTTTTGGTTTTGGTGAAGCTATCTGTTGCAACGGTGCGATGCTGTACGACTTAATGAATGACACAGTTTTAGAGGAATGGATGATCTCAGTCGAAGAGCAACTAGAAGTTGTACGACGTATGAGAATCGCAATGCCAGAGATGTCATTTGCTGTTGAATCAAATGATCACTACCACCGTGAAATTGCTTATGTTCCTAAATGGGATATTGGTTTAGACAATGTCGGTGTTAACAAGATTGAGGATGCGATCACACGTCCTGCATTAAAGATTTTGGGACGTTGCAGTAACCATGAATTCACATCTGATGAGATGGTTGAAGTTGCCCATCGCGAACTTCATGATCTTGTAACTGTTACCCACTCAACCTCACGTGATTCACTAATTGAGATTTCCGCTTTCAATATTTCAAAAGGTGCGACCTTAGCGATGATGGCAGAACGTCTAGGTTTAACCGCCGAAGATTGCGTCTCTTTTGGTGATAACCCCAATGATTTCTCAATGCTTGAATGGGCTGCACGTTCCTATGCAATGTCAGATGGACACCCTGCAGCTCCAACTTTTGCCACCGGAATTGCCGAACCGTGTGAAGCCGATGGTGTCGCAAAGATCATCGAACAACTCTTGGATCTACCCGCCTAATCCTGGGCTCGATTTTTAGCCTGAGCCATATTCGGGTAATCTCTCCCACGGAGGGCTCGCATAGCGGCCGAGTGCACCGGTCTTGAAAACCGGCAAACGAAAGTTTCGTGGGTTCAAATCCCACGCCCTCCGCCATTTTTTCAAGCGCAGCTACGCCTAGCCACATTTACGGCAAAAGAGGACACTAATCCCAGTTATTTTTAAACCTAGGGGAGTCGTCAATGTCAGGTGTTTTTTCACCAACTCGCGCCAAGATCAAAGAGCGCACGCTTCGTACCGATAAGTGGTGGTTAGAACCGCTATTAACTTTTAGCGTATTGATCTCATTTGTTGTCTACGCAACTTTCCGCGCATTTGAAAACAAGTACTACTTTGTTAAAGAGAGCCACTTGATTTCACCTTTCTATTCACCATGTTTATCTGACAGTTGCGACCCAGGTGCAACGATCGCGAACTTCACCCCTGTAAGTTCACAGATCTTTAACTTTGCTTTATCGCCAGCTCTTATTATTTTGATCTTCCCTCTTGGTTTCCGTATGACTTGTTACTACTACCGCAAGTCTTACTACCGTTCATTTTGGATGTCACCACCTGCATGTGCAGTTGCTGAGCCACACAAGACATACACAGGCGAAACTCGTTTCCCACTGATCATCCAAAACTCACACCGTTACTTTTTCTATGCAGGTCTAGTACTTAATGTGATTCTTACTTATGACGCCGTTATCTCGTACAGAAATGCTGCTGGAGAATGGGGCCACATGAGTGTTGGTTCACTTGTTCTAACCCTCAGCGCTGCGATGTTGTGGCTGTACTCAATGTCATGTCACACCTGCCGTCACACAATCGGCGGTCGTCTCAAGAACTTCTCAAAGCACCCAATCCGTTACAAGATGTGGTCTTGGGTTTCAGTTCTTAACCATTCACACCAACGTTTTGCATGGTTCTCATTAGCAGCTGTTGCATTCGCCGATATCTATGTTCGCCAAGTTGCATCTGGCGCATGGACTAACTTCTACTTCTTCTAAAGGGAAAATCGACTATGACACTAGAACGCCATAAATACGATGTCCTTGTAATCGGTGCCGGAGGCGCTGGATTACGTGC
>JBEAVJ010000078.1:0-5279 GCA_041160995.1 Actinomycetota bacterium
GCCTACAGGACGCGTTAAATGGTTCTCATTGGAAAAAGGCTTCGGCTTCATTGCAAATGATGAAGGCGAAGATGTTTATCTAGCTGCAACCTCACTTCCCGAAGGTGTTGCAACGGTTAAGCCTGGAACAAAGCTTGAGTTTTCTATCGCTGATAGCCGTAAAGGCCCACAAGCATTATCAGTACACATCATTGATGCTCCACCATCATTAGTTGAGAACTCACGTGTTAACAGTGATGATCTTGCTGCGATGATTGAAGACACAATCAAGATGTTGGACAAGGTCGGAAATGGTTTGCGCCATGGACGTCACCCCAATGCACAAGAGGCTGATCGTTTAGGTCGTGTGTTGCGCGGTATCGCCACAGCGCTAGGCGCTTAATTAAAGCTAGCGTGCTTAATTCAAACTAGCGTGCTTAATTAAATACCGCTTCGTCGATCACGACGAATTGTGTAACGAATTCCAACTAAGCCTAACCCTGCTCCCATTACGCATGTCCAGATAACTTTGGCATCGGCGTTAGCTGCAAGAGCAATCACACCAGCTATCACCCAGCACATTGTTCCAATTGCGACTAGAGTTACCGCATTGCGTAGTCGAGAAGTCATGGGGTAAGAGTAATGCGTTTATCGGTAAAAGATGATGGTAATTGGCGTTCTTTTCGCCACCGTAATTACCGGATCCTTTTTCCTGCCAACGCAGTTTCAAATATTGGCAGCTGGGCCCAACGTATTGCGCAGGATTGGTTGGTTCTCGAGTTAACTAACAACAATGGAACCTATTTAGGGTTGGTTACCGCGGTGCAGTTTGCACCGGTTTTATTCTTCTCATTACATGGTGGCAAGCTTGCTGATCGATTTAACAAGCGAAAAGTTTTAATTCTCACCAACATTATTGGCGGAGCCTCTTCTTTGGCTTTGGGCGTATTGGTAATGACTGATCTTGTGGCTTTATGGCATGTCTTTGTTTTAGCTGGAATCTTAGGTATTTCAACAGCGATTGATGCACCGGTACGCCAAGCATTTACTACCGAAGTTGTTGGTCAGAATGATCTTCCAAATGCGGTTTCCTTAAACTCAGCTAATTTCAATGCTGGGCGCTTAATTGGGCCAGCTATTTCAGGCGGTTTGATTGCGGCCTTTGGTACTGGGCCTTCATTTATCGTTAACGGGCTTTCATACTTGTTTGTAATTGTTGCGTTGATGAATTTAAATGAAAAAGCTTTTTTCCATCAAGATCGACCAAAATCAGATGGAAGTATCCGCGAAGGAATCGCCTACGCCAAGGCGCGACCAGATATAACCTTTGGCCTTAACTTTCAGATCTTTAACGCACTTATGGCAACCCAAGAGTTTGGCTTAGGACCAGCAAGCTTTGGATTGATGGGAACCTTTATTGCAATCGGCTCACTGTCAGGTGCAATCGGTTCTGCTCGTTTAGAACGTTTTAGAAGTACAAAGTTTGTTATTAAGGGTGGAATCGCATTTTCGCTTTCAATTATGGTTTTAGCGATTCTTCCAAGTTATAGCTCATATCTTTTTTGGCTTCCAATTTGTGGCGTCACCGCACTTACAACTTTAGTTTCTGCAAACTCAATCGTTCAAACAAGCACCGATACCGCAATCAGAGGTCGCGTGACCGGCGTTTACTTGCTTATCTTTATGGGAGGAACGCCATTTGGTTCCCCACTTATTGGAACAACAACTGAATTGATTGGTATCCGACCAACTATCGCTGTGTGTGGTGGGATATCCCTTGCCGCCTCATTGTTTATTTGGTTTAGATACAAAAATCGTGTTGAGCGACCAGAAGATATTTCGGTGTCTGCAGTCTTAAAGACTGTTAATCGCGATAAGGATTAACAAACCAACAAGTGCGAGCAAGGTGATTAAGCGCCTGGTTTTGTAGCTCATACCGATTCCTTCACATGAGAAGGAATCGCCTTCACGATGATGAAAGCTATGCCGATCAAGACAAAAACCATGATGTAGGCCCGTGAAATACCGAAGCTATCTCCCAAAAGGCCCAATAAGAATGGTGCTCCAGCGATAGCAACACCCGCCGCCAAAGAGGCGCGACCGATAGCTAAATCGGGGCGGCCATCGCTTAAACCGATCAAACGAATCGAAGAAAGTGCAAACTGCATTGATATGCCAAGTCCTACAACTAACAGACATAGCAATGACAAAACCATGTTGTGTGACAACCAGAAACCTAAGAATCCGAGGAACTGCACAGCGATGATTGCAAGAAGTTGAGTATCTAGAGCAAACCGCTTCAATACCAATCCGCCATACCAACGACCAATTCCCATGCCTGTGCCAAGAGCCACAATCGCAACAGTTGAGATTGCAGCGGTTGAACCCACACGTTCCTTCAGAAGTGCTGCCGCCCAGAACGAGGTTGCAAACTCACTTGAGATACATGCAACAAAACCAAACCATGAGATCCAAAACTTAGCTGAAAGCTTTCCACCTTGTGGTCCGTGCTCATCAGGAACATGTTCTTCTGCATCTTTTTCACGTCCCACAAAAAAGAGAATAAGAGCAACCGGCAGTGCCAGAAGTAAACCTAAACGCCACAAACCTGGATATGCGATTGCAATAGTTCCAATCAATGCGGTTCCGGTAACAAATCCAACTGATGCAATTCCATTTGCTTGCGGGATGGCAACCTCGGCCGCCTTGCCGTAATGCGAGGACATTTTTGTCAGCATGGTGTTGATAACAACCGATGTACCAAAACCGGTAATAAAGGTTGCAGGAAGTGTGATGTACACCGGTGGTGAAATCACAAACAAGGTTAAACCTGCAATAAAGATTGATAATCCGATCCAGCTTGCACGATTACGGCCGTACTTATGGGCAATACGTGGATTAGCCCAACCAGCAAAGATTGATGCAACACCCATGGCTGTACCGTGTAAACCAGCAATTGTTAGCGATGTGCCTTGATCTGCACGCAGTAGAGATTGTGCTGGCCCAAAGCCACCCAGGTAGAAGTTAACAACAGCGGTTTGAACCGCTACTACCCAGAAGAATCGATCGCGGTGGAAGTCCTTACTCATTACAGCGCAGCAACAACGTGGTCAATGCACTTAGTAAGCGCCTCAACATCACTTGGATCAACGGCTGGGAACATACCGATTCGTAGCTGATTCTTGCCCAACTTTCGGTATGGCTCGGTATCAACGATTCCATTATCGCGAAGTGCTGCAGCGATCTTGGTTGCATCGATTGCATCATCAAAGTTAATTGTTCCAACAACCTTTGAACGCATCGCAGCATCGGTCACAAATGGGGTTGTGTAGCTGGTCTTTTCAGCCCATGAGTACAAAATCTCTGAAGATTTAGCGCTACGACCTGCAGCAAATGAAAGGCCACCATTGCTATTCATCCACTCGACCTGCTCTGCAAGAAGCATCAAGGTAACAAGCGCAGGTGTGTTGTAGGTCTGATCTAAACGTGAGTTTTCAATTGCGATTCCTAAATCAAAGAAAGCTGGAACCCAACGTCCGCTTGCCTTGATCTTCTCTGCGCGAGCGATCGCTGCAGGAGACATAACTGCGATCCAAAGACCACCATCGGAAGCAAAAGACTTTTGTGGAGCGAAGTAATAGGTATCAAACTCTTTTGCATCAACCATTAATCCGCCAGCAGCAGAGGTTGCATCAACTAGAACGAGTGCGCCATCGGTTCCTGCTGGACGCAGAATCGGCATTGCAACACCAGTTGAAGTTTCATTATGGGTGAGCGCATAAACATCGATGCCAGCCTCTGCAACCGCTAAAGGATGTGAACCTGGCTCAGATTTAATTACCGTTGGCTCGCCCAAGAATGGCGCTTCTTTAGAGGCTGCAGCAAACTTAGATGAGAACTCGCCAAATACAAGGTGCTGTGAACGCTCTTCAATCAAACCAAATGTTGCGATATCCCAAAATGCGGTTGATCCACCATTGCCAAGAACAACTTCATAACCTTCTGGAAGATTAAAGAGAGAGGTAAGGCCTTCACGTACTCGCTTTACAACATTCTTCACCGGCTTTTGGCGGTGTGATGTTCCCAGAATCGAATTACCACTTGCCGATAATGCAGCTAGCGCTTCTGGACGAATCTTTGATGGACCGCAACCAAAACGACCATCTACTGGCTTTAACTCTGAAGGAATGATGATGCTCATGGGCTAAGACTAAGGGTAGTAGCGAGAGAGTTCCCAATCACCGCTTGTGGCGGTCCTCTCATAACGCAAGCGATCATGCAGACGTGAGTAACGACCCTGCCAAAACTCGATATTCAGTGGAGTTACTCGATATCCACCCCAATGTGCAGGTCGTGGAACCGCTGTTCCCTCTGGCCACTTTGCAGCAGCACCTGCATATCGCTGTTCCAACTCTTCACGTGATGCAAGGTGCGAAGACTGCGCACTTGCCCATGCGCCAATTTGTGAACCCCATGGTCTGGTTGCAAAGTAATCATCTGATTCTTGTTCAGAAACTTTTTCTGCAATGCCGCTTATAGAAACTTGTCGCTCCATTGCATACCACGGAAAAAGCAAAGAGACATTAGGGTTCAATTCAATGCCATGAGCTTTCCGAGATTGGTAATTAGTAAAGAAGGTAAACCCACCTTCTGAAATATCTTTCAACAAAACTGTTCGAGTATTGATTTGAGAATCTGCAGTTACCGTTGACAACACCATTGCATTTGCTTCAACAATGACAGGGTTTGCATGTGCATCCTTTAACCATTGCGCAAAAGCTTCAAAGGGATTTTCTGGAAGAGTTTCTAAACCGGCATCACTGTACGAACGACGCATCGCACGGATCTCATCGCGGGTAACAATCTCTTCAGCCATACCCCTATCGAACCCCACTTTGGGTCGAGGGGCGAGTTTTCACCCGCCACTGCAAGGGGCTATGCAACGGGCAACCTTTATAACAATCGGATAAATGACCGGCCAAATAAGGAGAAAAGATGGTGTTTGGTTTGCTTACCCACGCACAAAAGAGTGGAATTACCCCAACAGCGCACGCCCTCGTGTGCGCGAATTCCATCCATGGAGGATATAAATGAACACAAAGCGTTTCGGATTTGCTGGCGTTCTTGCAGCATTCGCGCTTGCGGTTTCAACACTTGTAGCACCAAGTGCTAGCGCAACCACAGAAATTGTGGTTTGGGCTGATGAATCTCGCGGGCCAAACCTTGCAAAGGTAATCGCAGCAAAGGGTGACTGGGTTTCTGGTTACACAGTAAAGGTAGTTACATTCTCAAGCTTTGAT
>JBEAVJ010000079.1:0-6359 GCA_041160995.1 Actinomycetota bacterium
ACCCATGTGTGAGTCACCCATCTCGCCTTCAATTTCAGCACGTGGAACAAGTGCTGCAACTGAGTCAACTACAACGAGATCAAGTGCACCTGAACGAACAAGCATGTCCATAATTTCAAGTGCTTGCTCACCAGTATCTGGCTGTGAAACAAGAAGTGCATCAATATCTACACCCAGCTTCTTTGCATACTCTGAATCAAATGCATGCTCTGCATCGATGAATGCACAGATGCCGCCAGCCTTTTGAGCATTTGCGATTGCGTGCAATGTCAGAGTTGTCTTACCTGATGATTCTGGTCCGTAAATCTCTACAACGCGGCCTCGTGGAAGTCCGCCAATTCCAAGTGCGATGTCGAGTGCGATTGAACCTGTTGGAATAACTTCGATAACAGCGTTCTGTCGCTCTGACATCTTCATTACTGCGCCTTTACCAAATTGACGTTCGATCTGGGCTAGGGCTGTGTCCAACGCTTTATTGCGTTCGCTGTTGGCTTTGTCTTGTGCTGCTTCATTGGCTTTATTGCTTTTTTCAGTAGCCACTTACATTCCTTTCGATAGAACGTCCTGCAGTGTGCAGAGCCGTTTGGTGTCGGCCCAGAAGGTACGGAGACCCAACGACGGAGTACAGAATCTCCACATCGAGTGTGGAGAAGAGCTATACGCGGAGGTTGGAACCGCTCTGGCTTTACGAGATAATTCTATCCGAACATCTGTTCGAAAGGTATCAGGCGCCACTGACAAGAAAGGCTCGTGTCGCCCCCCATACTGAGCCGGTGTTGATCCTGCTGCCGCCCTCCGAGAAGAAAGCCGCGGCGCCGGCCCCTGCCATCGAGCTCTACACGGGTGTCCTATACGCCGCCCTGGGATGGAGCACCCTGTCCAAGACACAGCAGAAAATGGCCCAACAATCGATCGTAATTATCTCCGCCAAGTACGGAGCTCTTCGCCCGCTAGATCCCATCGAGCCGTACAAAGAAAAGATCGTTAACAAGGAGATGGCTCCAAAGGTTGCAGCGGTACTTGATGGGCTCACACCATCACTGATCGTTGATTGTCGTTCATCGACCTATCAAACGGTGTGGCAATCCCCTATCCAGAAAACGGTGGAGATCAAAGTCTTTACAACAGTTGGTGGCGAAAAGAAGGTGATCACCCATATGTCCAAAAAGACCCGTGGAGAAGTTACGAGACACCTTTTACAGTCAACTGTCGTTGCAAAAACTCCTCAACAATTACATGAAATTGTGGCACAAGGATTTACATGTACCTTAATTGAAGCAACTGCAAAAGAACCTTGGGTGCTTGAACTCTTTTGTTAATGCGTTTCTAAGAGGCTACTAAAGCTGTTTTCTTGATTAGTTCAACAGTTAGTTTTGGATAATTCCACATGATTACATGAGGACAGTTATCGACAACAATCCACCGTGAATGAGGCGGTGCAACACTTTTTTCCTGTGCAATCTCCTCAGGCAACATTAGATCTTCATCTCCAAAAACTACCGATAGTTTAACCTTTTCAGGAACCTCAGATTCAAACCTACGACCATTCGCACCATGCCACATCGGCATGTAGCCCTTTGATCGCGCCATCGCAATTACAGAATCGCGACATGATTCAAAACTTAATTCGCGCCACAAGTGTGTAATTTTCTTGTAGCCGATGGCCTTAAGAAGTGGAATCCGATACGCCGTCTTCATAAAGTACTGCGAAATTTTTGCCATGATCCGCGCATCAAGACTTGGCGGGAGCTTTCGTGGTGGTTGTTCATGCCACAAACCTGCTGGCGCTAATGCGGTAACGCTTTCAACATTATCAGGGGCAACTGCCGCCATTTCTAATGCAATCCACCCACCTAATGAATTTCCGGCCACATGCATAGTCTCGACACCCTCATGAGAAACCATGTAATCAACTATCGCTTGGGCAAGAGAACGTGGATCCATTGCTTCATCTTCGCTCAAATGTGCATCACCATGTCCTGGAAGGTCAATGGCATAAACCGTAAAACTATCAATCAACTCTGGAACCAGACTCTTCCAAATACTTCCGGCAGAACCCAATCCATGCACCAGAACAAGTGCAGGGTTGTTGTCGTCTCGGGTGTATCGGTGGGAGCTGACCGGCATTTTAGTATTTGTACTTTTCTGTCTCGTTAGGGTGCGCCTTACACACCGCTTTCCAAATTACATCAGCTTCAAAGCCAGCAGCCAAGGCCTCATTAACACTCTTGCTGCCAAGTTCTGAGAGTGCAATATCGGAAGAAAATGACGCAGCCCAAGAATCCCCAAATGAAAGGGTGATTCGTTCGCGAAGATCAGAGATTCGCAATGCCGGTAATTGCTTCTGCTTGTGCGCGAGATTGTTGTGCGTTAATTGGATGCAGGGCCTGACCTACACCCAATAGATGGGCTAATGCAATTGAAAACGCTTTCCATAAATGGTTATCTTGTTGTGTGAGCGCCAAGGTCAATTGATCTGGATCTTGAACCCGCATCGCTGCTAACGCTGAATCAGATGAGACCTCAAGTGATATTTGCTCAAGAGCCGATGTTGCATCTGGAGCATTCTGCGCAATTTCAACTAATCGAGCTAATTCAGATTCGCACAGTGCCAGCAGAACGCTATCTTTGTCTCGATAGTGGTTATACAAAGTTGCACGAGAAACCTGTGAAACATCAGCAATCTCAATCATGGACATTTTTTTCAGCCCAGTAGTTGCAATTAACTCTTTAGTTGCCTCAAGGATTGCGTTTTGTGTACGGCGGTGAGTTGCTACTTGTGGCGCGTACTTATTAAGCGGCATCGACAACAGTGAGAGTGACACCCTCACGGCTCTTCAGCTCTGAAGCAACCTGAGTGAACACTCCTGAGAGTGAGAGGCCTAACGCTGTGCAGATCGCATTGAGAAGTTCAGATGATGCCTCTTTCTGGCCGCGCTCAACCTCAGATAAGTAACCGAGAGAGACACGAGCATCGCGAGCTACATCGCGCAGTGTGCGACCTTGAGCGGTACGGGCAGCACGAAGAGTCTGTCCAACAGCTTCACGAACTAGAACCATGGTCATTACCCCCTCCGCCTGTCAAAGTTTCAATGCGATCTTTATGATCGATGTCTAAGGATACGCGCAAAGGTAGCAATCGCGCTTGATGTAGCTGCGTTTCGTACAGATTCACGTTCACCAGATAGGGATAGTTCGATGGTCTGGCTGATGGGCCCTTCGATCGCCACCCACACAGCACCCACAGGATGTCCATCCAAAGGGTTAGGTCCAGCGACCCCGGTCGTACCGATCGCCCAGGTAGTTCCAAAGGATTTAATCGCACCCTTTGCCATAGCAACCGCAACCTCTTCACTAATGACTGTGTACTTTTCAATCAACTCTGGGTCGATTGCTAAATGAGAAACTTTGATTTCATCACGGTATGCGGTCACTCCGCCAACAAATACATCAGATGCACCAGGGATTGTGACTATTGCTGAACTTACCGCTCCAGCGGTTAATGACTCAGCTGTACTAATTGTTTCTCCGCGCTCGCGCAGGTGCTCAACGATTTCGGTTGCAAAACCGATAATCTCATTTGAAAGCGCCATCAGAGATCTCTCTTCTTCATGCCTTGTTTGTTAGGGCTGACTTTACATAGTACAGACCGGTAAAGATAGTGAGCGCTATCGCTATGTACATGAATCCGTCGCGGAACCAGTACAAACTCTCATCGAGAGGTAAAACAAAGAAGCCAACGCCGAAGCCCTGCATCATGGCCTTAATCTTTCCACCGCGGTTTGCCGGAATCACACCTCGTTTGATCACAGCTAATCTAAATAATGTGATCCCAACTTCTCGCGTCAAGATCACGATCGTCATCCACCACGGCATTCTTCCGAGAATGGAAAGCGAGACCATTGCTGTACCGATCATAAACTTATCGGCAACTGGATCTAGAAATTTTCCAAACTCGGTGATTGTTCCACGGCTACGCGCGAGCTTTCCATCAAGAACATCTGACATGCCTAAAGCGAAAAATACACACCATGATATGTACTGCCATGTTGGGTCATCTCCCCCATTTTTAAAGAGGGTATAGGCACCTACAGGAACAAATAGTAATCTCATTACCGTAATGAAATTAGGGGTTATGAATGCTGGTAACTTCATAATGGCTTAGCCACCAAATCTGCTCCCATTGAGTCAATCACCACTGCATCAACGTACTGCCCGACTGCAAAATCGGTGCCAATAAAGGTTGTTGTTCCATCAACCTCGGGTCCCTGGTGTGCAGCGCGACCTTCTTGGAGCTCAGCATCTTCTATCAATACACGTACTGTCTCGCCAATTCGGGCTTGGGCGCGCAGCGAGACCATCTCATCAGCTAATGATGACAATGTTTCTACACGTTGTGCGATCACATCAGCTTCGACCTTGTCCGCTAAATTCAACGCTTCTGTATTGTCCTCATCTGAGTAGCCAAATACACCAACGGCATCAAGTTTGGCTTGAGTTATGAAGTTTGCAAGATCATCGAAATCCTCTTGAGTTTCCCCAGGAAAGCCGACGATAAAATTGGATCTAATGCCCGCTTCAGGAGAAAGCGCTCGAATCTGGCTAATGAGGTGTAAAAACTTTTCTGTATCACCGAAGCGACGCATGCGACGTAACACTGTAGGGCTGGTGTGCTGGAAAGAAAGATCAAAGTACGGTGCGGTTTTGTCAGTTGCAATCATCGCCTGCAGTAATGAAGGCCGCATCTCCGCTGGTTGCAAGTATGAAAGTCGAACACGTTCGATCCCTGGTAAAGCAGCGATTTCAGGCAAAATCTTCTCCATCAACTGAAGATCTCCGAGATCTTTTCCATAGGAGGTTGTGTTCTCGCTTACAAGGAACATCTCCGAGACACCGTTTTCAGCTAACCAGCGAGCCTCGTTAATGATTTCAGTTGGACGTCGTGAAATAAATGAACCTCTGAAATACGGGATTGCACAGAAGGAACAGCGACGATCACAACCTGATGCGATCTTCAACGGTGCCCACGGTGCATTACCTAAACGCTTACGTGAGAATTCTTCCTCTTGTCTGGCATCTGCTCGCTCAGCTGGAGCGATCGGAAGCAATGCACGCCGATCGCGTGGAACATGAGCCTTGTGTGATTCACCCGCGATAATTGATTGCAAGCGAGCTGAAATATCTTTGTAATCATCAAAGCCTAAAATTGCATCAGCTTCAGGTAAAGCTTCTGCGAGTTCATTTCCGTAACGCTCAGCCATACATCCAACTGCAACTACCGCACGCGTGGTTCCATGTCCCTTGAGCGAGTTAGCCTCAAGCAGAGCATCAACTGAGTCCTTCTTTGCCGATTCTATAAAGCCACAGGTGTTAACAAGAGCAACCTCTGCCGATTCAACATCATCAACAAGGGTCCAACCATCGGCTGCTAAACGGCCGGCAAGTTCTTCGGAATCAACTTCATTTCGTGCGCACCCTAAAGTGACAACTGCAACGGTGCGCTTCATTTGCACAATCTTACAGTGCTAAGAGCGATTAAGAATCTACTCCGTACGACACGCTAACAACCTGTCCATCTGAACCTAGTGGATCAACTTTTTTCCCATTTACAGACAGATCTACACCGCCGGCATTGCCAACCTTAAGATTTAACTGCTCGCTGGCTGTAAAGGTTTTTGAGACGCCCCGTGAAATCTGTCCACTAAACAAGGTTCGCCCACTTGAATCTGAAACAAAGAGCCAACTCTTGGCCCGAGAAGCGGTGATGATTACTTCAACGCCTTCCCCCGTCGATACAACTGGTTCATCGGTTGGTTCAGTCTCAACAACAGTGGTTGGTTCAGGAGTTGGCTGACTTGTTGCTTCAGATGTTGGTTCAGTGGTCTCTTCAAGTGCAATTGGAATATCTGGGGTGGAGTTATTTGAGATAAGAATTTGAGCAAAACCTGCAATGAATAAAGTTGAGATTGAGATCGCTACAAGAACCTTCCAAGATACCTTTCGGCTCTCTCGCGGTTCACGCATCACACTATTTTCAACAAGTAGATCTTGCATGGAACGGTCAACATGCATCTGTTCATCTTCAAAAGCGGTCAAGAAAATCTGAGGATCAACATTTAACTTTGTAGCTATGTTTCTTAAATGGCCACGTGCATAAGTTTCACCACCGCATTGAGTGAAATTATCTGACTCCATTTGTCGCAGAAGTGGACCGCGGATATTTGTGGCTGCCGAAAGATCATCGATGCTAAGGCCAGCATCCTTACGCGCCTTAGTAATCATTGATCCAAGGGACATGAAACTTCCTCAATACAGCCAATGGGTGAGTAATTAGTGTAAGTCGTTAGGGGTCAGGGGGA
>JBEAVJ010000008.1:0-21247 GCA_041160995.1 Actinomycetota bacterium
GATCTCGCAGAGATGCTCGGCATCGTTTTAACCGGTGCCGGCATCGATGTGGATCTAGTAAGTCGTGGCGATGAGGTCATGGATGTTTTCCGCAACAATCCTCCAGATTTAGTTTTGTTGGATGTTATGTTGCCGGGCCTCGATGGAATTGAAGTCTGCAAATTGATTCGCGCAGAATCCATGGTTCCAATCGTCATGCTTTCAGCTAAAGGTGATACCCAAGATGTTGTAAAAGGATTAGAAGCTGGTGCCGATGACTACATGGTTAAACCATTTCGTCATCCATCGGAGCTAATTGCACGAATTAGAACCCGTTTACGCCGCACAAATGCAGATGTTTCCGGGCTGCTAACTATCGGAGACTTGGCGATTGATGTACAAGCACACCAAGTAGCTCGTGGTGGAAAGCAGATTGCGTTAACTCGACTCGAGTTTGACCTTCTAGTTGCTTTAGCAAAGGAACCTGGTCGAGTTTTCACACGCGATGCATTACTCAGTGAGGTTTGGGGTTACCGTCACTCAACAGACACACGACTAGTAAATGTTCACGTTCAGCGTTTGCGTTCAAAGATTGAGCATGATGCAGAACATCCTGAAATCGTTGTTACTGTGCGCGGAGTTGGATACAAAGCTGGAGTAATGGGCGGTTCCTAGTCATGAACCGAATAACTAGCCGTATCCGTAACTCCCTTGCGATCAAGGTTATTTTCTCAACCGTACTGCTCTCTTTAGCGGTTACAGGAGTCACCGGATCTGCCCTTAATTCTCAGCTATCTGCAGGTATCAAAGAGGTAAATCTCAACACAGCATTAATTGAAGCTCGCTCAACGATCTTCACCGCTGAATACCGATTCCTTCTCGCGCAAGGTGAAAAAGACTCAGTTGTTCAAAAGGTTGTGGATGATGTGATCAGTTCAGCGACCACATTGACCGCAAATGAGAACGCCCGCGAAGTTGTGTTCAAGCGCAGTCCTGGAAACACCAGAGAAAATAATTACGAGATTGCATCTAACCTTCTAGATCCCACCTCTATCCCAGCAACACTGAGTGAGCGAGTTCGAAAGACACCAGATCTCGTGTATCAGTACACCAACATGAATTACTTAACTGGGACTCGAGTTAAAGGCCTTGCGATTGGCCAGAAGGTACAGATTCCAAATGCTGGGCAATATGAGATGTACATTATTTTCTCACTTGCAAACCAGGAGAAAACACTCGACTTGATTAGTCGTTCGCTTTTCTTGACTGGATTTGTTCTACTTCTTTTAGTCGGCTTGATTACTTGGCTCGTTGTTCGTCAGGTTGTTAAACCGGTTCGTGAAGCGGCGGCGATTGCAACTGAATTTACCGCAGGAGATTTTGGAAAGCGTTTGAAGGTTGAGTCCCAGGATGAGATCTCCACGCTGGGCTTAGCCTTTAATGAAATGGCTGAGTCGATTGAAAAACAGATTGCACGCCTTGAAAACCTATCCCGTGTTCAGCAGCGCTTCGTATCTGATGTGTCTCATGAACTGCGCACCCCGTTGACAACATTGAGAATGGCATCAGAAGTAATTCACTCATCTAAAGATTCTTTTGATCCAATTGTTGAAAGAAGTGCTGAGTTATTGGTTGCCCAGCTCGATAGATTTGAACGTTTACTTGAAGACTTGCTCGAGGTCTCTCGCTTCGATGCAGAAGTTGCCGTTCTTGAGGCTGTTGATTTCGACATTGTTCAGCTTGTGCAACGGTGCGCAGATGATTTGGGGTTAGTGGCAAAGGGACGCAAAACAGAGATTTATGTGAACGCCTCAGAACCAGTAATCATGATTAAGGCTGATATTCGCCGCGTGGAGCGTATTTTGCGTAACTTATTGGCCAATGCCATCGACCATTCAGAAGAGTTGCAGATCGATGTTCGTGTCGTGGCAAGCGAACATGATGTGGCTGTAGGTGTACGTGATTATGGAATTGGTTTAGATGAGAACGCATTGACTCGAGTCTTCGATCGTTTCTGGCGTGCAGATCCTTCTCGTGCACGTACGCGAGGTGGAACAGGTCTTGGTCTTTCTATCGCACTTGAAGATGCACGACTTCACAATGGTGAACTTGAGGCATGGGGCCGCCCTGGCCGAGGTGCGCACTTTGTTGTAACCCTTCCACGCAGTACATACGAAAGAATTGATCAACGTTTAATACCGTTGCAACCGGAGGATTACAGGCCCTGATTTCCACAGTTTTTGTCACCGTAGATTGGTGCCAGAAATTTACGCAAGAATTTTTCAGTGAGCACGATATCTGAGCTATCTCAACTCTTGTTTCCAAGCAGATGTTTTGGATGCCAAAAACTTGGTCCCACTATTTGTTCCGCCTGCCGCAGCAGTTGGCATCCTCATTACTACCGAACAAAGTTTGAGTCATTAACTGTTCACTCCGCACTTTTGTACACACCAACCGCTTCAAAAATTATTGTTGCCGCAAAGGAGTCGGGTTTAAAAGGCGCCGATCAACTGATCATTAATGCCCTTATTCATGCTTTAGAGCGTTCAAAGATTGATCCCACATTGTGCCGGTTGGTTCCAATTCCTTCGAGCAGATCTTCACAACGTCGTCGAGGTAGAAGTTTTATGGTGGAGCTAGTGCGCCACATTTCAGATCAAACAGGAATTCAGATGGTGGATTGCCTAGAACTTTCTCGACGAGTTTTGGATCAAAGTGGTTTACATCGAGATGAGAGAGCTACAAATCTGGCAGGAGCCTTCAGGCTTACATCACAGGTCAGGGGAGAGCTGATCTTGGTTGATGATGTGGTGACGACGGGGGCGACCCTCAGAGAGGCCTACAGAGCGGTTAACTCGCAGGGTTTTCACGCTGTTGGCTCAGTAAGCGCGGTTACCGCCTGTGTTGCTCAACCTCTACGATAAGGGCGTGAAACAGGGTCACACCCTTACTGAGAGGCCAGGTCGATGCCAGCGTTTGTAGACAAGATTTTGCGTGCAGGCGAAGGACGCATCCTTCGAGAACTCAGCAAGATCGTTGTACTGGTCAACGCCCAGGAAGCTCGCTTTTCCGCGATGAGCGATGCAGAGCTCCGAGAGCAGACCGCCCTCTTTCAAGCACGGTACGCCCAGGGTGAATCCCTTGATGATCTTCTACCTGAAGCATTTGCCGTTGTTCGTGAAGCTGGTCGTCGCACACTCGGTCAACGTCACTACGACGTTCAGATCATGGGTGGCGCAGCGATGCACAAGGGCAATATCGCTGAAATGCGTACAGGTGAAGGAAAGACTTTAGTTGCAACCCTTCCTTCTTATTTGAATGCAATTGCAGGTCGCGGTGTGCACGTGGTTACAACCAATGATTATTTGGCAGAGCGCGATAGTGAGTGGATGGGCCGCGTTCACAGATTCTTAGGTTTAAAGGTTGGCGTAATTCTTGCCAACATGACACCTGCAGAACGCCGCGAAGCGTATTCAGCAGATATCACTTATGGCACAAACAACGAGTTTGGTTTTGATTATCTTCGCGACAACATGGCTTGGTCACTTGATGAGTGCGTACAGCGCGATCACTTCTTTGCAGTAGTAGATGAAGTTGACTCGATTCTTATCGATGAAGCACGTACGCCTTTGATTATTAGCGGTCCGGCCGATAAGGCCACTAAGTGGTACGTAGAGTTTGCAAACCTAGTTCAAAAACTTCAGCGCGATGTGCACTACGAAGTTGATGAAAAGAAGAAGACTTCAGGAATTCTTGAAGAAGGCGTGACCAAGGTCGAAGAGCTTTTGCAGATTGGAAACCTTTACGAGGCGGCTAATACTCCGATGATCGGTTATCTCAACAACGCTATCCGCGCGAAGGAGTTATTCAAGCGTGATAAGGATTATGTTGTTATGAACGGTGAGCTGCTTATCGTTGATGAGCACACCGGCCGCATGCTTGCTGGTCGTCGTTACAGCGAAGGTTTGCACCAGGCGCTAGAAGCCAAAGAACGTATTGAAATTAAGGATGAGAACCAGACACTTGCAACAATTACGCTGCAGAACTACTTCCGTCTATACGACAAATTGTCAGGTATGACCGGAACTGCAACTACAGAAGCCTCTGAATTCCACCAGATTTACAAGCTGGGTGTAGTTCCAATCCCAACCAACCGACCTTCTCAACGTCTTGATTCACCAGATTTGGTCTACAAGACAGAGGTTGGAAAGTTTGCCGCCGTTACCGCAGATATCGTTGAGCGTCATCGCAAGGGACAACCAGTATTGGTTGGAACTGTCAGCGTTGAAAAATCTGAAGAGCTTTCATCATTCCTTCGTAAAGCAGGAGTTCCTCATGAGGTTCTCAATGCAAAGCACCACGAACGTGAAGCGGCAATCATTGCTCGCGCAGGTGTTAAGGGGGCTGTAACTGTTGCGACAAACATGGCCGGTCGCGGTACCGACATCATGTTGGGTGGAAACCCAGAGTTCATGGCAGATTTTGAATTGCAACGTCGCGGAATTTCTCCAGTAGATAATGCTGAAGAGTATGAGAAGGAGTGGCCAGCAGAGATTGCACGTCAAAAGGCTGCAGTTGAAAAGGGACATGAAGAGGTTGTTGGTTTTGGCGGTCTGTATGTTCTAGGAACTGAGCGCCACGAGTCACGTCGTATCGATAACCAGTTACGTGGACGTTCAGGTCGTCAAGGCGATCCAGGAGAGTCACGTTTCTACCTTTCACTCCAAGATGATTTGATGCGTCGATTTAATTCAGGAATGGTTGAGCGCTTCTTAACCGCAGCTGGACTTCCAGATGATGCACCAATTGAATCAAAGATGGTTTCTAACGCAATCAAATCCGCTCAAACTCAGGTTGAAGCACAGAACTTTGAAATGCGTAAAAATGTTTTGAAGTATGACGATGTTATGAACCGTCAGCGCACCGTAATTTATGGTGAGCGTCGCAGTGTTCTAGAAGGTGCAGACATTAAGGATCAGGTGGCTCGCTTTGTCTCTGACACCCTCACCGCTTATGTCACCGCTGCAACCGCAGAAGGCTACGCAGAGGATTGGGATCTAGAGACCTTATTTACCGCCTTAAAAACCATCTATCCAATTACATTTACTATCGAAGAGTTGGAAGCAAAAGCAGGTTCGCGCGTAGGACTTGATGCAGATTTCATCATTGCGCAGGTACTTGAGGATTGCGAACTAGCTTACGCAAAGCGCGAAGAAGCCCTTGGTGCCGATGTAATGCGCGAACTTGAACGCAAAGTCTTGCTCTCTGTGCTTGATCGCAAGTGGCGTGAACACCTTTACGAGATGGATTACCTACAAGAGGGAATTGGTCTTCGTGCAATGGCACAACGTGACCCACTTGTTGAGTACCAAAAAGAAGGCTTTGATCTATTCGCAGCGATGATGGATGGAATTAAGGAAGAGATCGCAGGCTTTGTCTTTAACATCGAAGTCTCTGTTGAGAGCGCAAGTAATCAAGTGGTTGCACCAGGTCTTGAGGCTAAGCAATTACCTCAGGCTGGTTTGCAGTACACAGCTGCTGATGAATCTGGTGTTCGTACAACTGGCGAGGTTTCTCGAAATGCACCATGTCCATGTGGTTCAGGTAAAAAGTTCAAGCGATGCCACGGAGGCGCAGCTTAACTTTAGATAAGTGCTAGACAGGTGCATAACCAGCGCCCATCTAGCCCTTCAAATCTGATTGCAACAACTCTTAATCGATCTCCAAAACGTATGGTGATTGTTGCTTCACAAATACCATCTAAAGGTTGAGTAATTCTAGTTTTGCGAACTCTTCCAATCTCCTTCAGGGTGCCAGCCATTTTCTGAAGCTCACCAAACACTGTGTAATGACAAAGATGCTGAAGTTGTTGAGAGGATCTTTTACCCGCCCAGATTTCCACCGCGTTGTGAATGAATTGATGAATCAAAGGCTCAATCGCTGGTAACTCTTCAGCTGAGGTTGGTTGTGGTGCAAAATCAGAGTCAAACTCCTCTCCAAAATTACTAGGCACCAAGTAGAGACGCGGCTTTTTCGCCTCTTGGATCTTGGGTTCTGGCTTAAAGATTTCAAGCACCGGATGGAGAAAATCCTCATCGGGATCGCTGGATATAGCGACAAGCTCAATTGTTGTAAATGTTGGAAGCTGTTCATACTCAAGTTGTGTAGTCATGAGTACACCTTTTCCACTTTATCCAGGCGCACACTCAGCCCTTAGTACAGTAAAAACTCATACCTTTGACTGATTGTGGATAAGTTCTGGAAGTTGGTCACCACAACGCCTTGGGTACCTCTATGAAAAATAAAAAGAGTTCCTATAGCGCTCGAATGCCACTAGCAATCACCTTGATCATTGCTGCTTTTGCCTCAGCTTTCTTTATCTCGACTTACTCCAATAAGGGCGCAGATTATTGGGTGGTCGCGAACTCCTTTGCACCTGGTCATCTGATAACTGAATCTGATTTAGTAGCAACACACATGAATCTTGGCAACAGTTCAGAGAATTACTTAAGCACATCAGACCAGCTCATCGGTTTAGTGGCCACGCGAACAATGGGTGTTGGTGAAGTTATATCTACATCAGATGTAACAACCTCATCTCAGGCCATGAGCACAAGCGCTGTTCCCTTAAGTCTGCGCTCGGCCGACCTAGCTTCCGGAGTAATTGTTGGAGATTCCGTCGACATTTATTGGGTGCTTGATTCACGCAATGGAGAAGGCGTTATGGATCCAATTTTGATTCTTGGTGGTGTGAGTTTGATTGGTCTAGATGATTCAAAGAATGCACTCGGGGGAGATATCGGAATCACTGTCGCTATTGAGGAGACTCAAGTTCTGCGTCTTCTCAGTGCAACTACACAAGGGCGTTTAGTAGTGGTGCGTGCATATGTCTGAGCTTGAGATGCCTACCGTTATTACCGCAATCGCCAATTCAGAGGCGGAAGGATTTGTTGCGGGAACTCTTTACGCGCAGGGATGGAATGTTGTCTTTCGAGCAATTGATTGGGCTTCTTTGCACAGCTATCTTGAAGCTAATTCAACTATTGCTGCAAATGCACTTCTGATTTATGGAAGCGATCTTCCAGGGGCGAATAAGCAGTTAATTGATGCCCTACACGGCAGAGTCCGCCAGCTCATCGGCTTTTCCATCTCTAACAATGGATCGGAGGATTTTGACTCACTTCATCCACTGCCAATTGTGGGAACAGATCTCATCTCATTAGTGAGGGGATTTGTTCGAGCCCCAATGGTGCGCACAGGGGCTATGACTCAACGCAAACCACGTACATCTAAGGTGATTGCAATTGGCTCTGCAGGTAGTCACACCGGTTGCACGCTAATCGCACTCAATCTTGCAATGGAGATTAGCTTGCTTGAGAAATCAACCTTGCTGATGGAAGCAAACTTCCGCGCTCCTTCCATTGCCCCTATCTTGTCGATGCGAAACATTGCCGATAGTTCAACCTGGAAATCAATTGCTCCTAATCTTGCTCTATCAGAGGTAACTCAAAGCTCTTCAGAACATCTAGAAAACTTCATGAACAAGGCAACAGAGGAGTTTGAGTACATCATCATCGATATCGGTTCAGTTTCTGGTCTTTCAAATCGCCTTACAGATCGCCGCTGGACTTCAATTGTTACAACATGGTGTTGCGATCAAGCAGATGAATTGATGATTGTTTCGCGAGCAGATCATCTGGGGCATTATCGTTTAACTCAAGTAATTGATTTGCTTCAACAAACTTCGATAAGAGCGCAGGTCAGCTTTACCCAAAACATGAAGTCAGCAGGCAAGCGAGGTGATGCTGAAATGGCACGGTTCTTGACCGCAACAACACCGCTGAAGCCGATTCGGGTGAGGAGTTTTAAAGAGGAGATTAGGAGTGTCAAAGCGGCGGAGGATGAACATGCCACCTTGGTTGAGACAAATGAGCGCTCAAATCTGCGTAAATCGATCTCTGAATTAGCCCGAGAAATCATTTCTTAGGATCTATTACTATGGGTAAATGCGCGCTTACCTTCCTATCAGCCACAAGGATCTTGAAGCCTTTGTGCAGAGTAAGAGCCTTGAAGCTGATGAAGTTTTCGCACCCACCCAAGCCTTTGTTGCAGAGAATTTAGATTGTGATGAGGAAGAGCTTGAGTACTTGCTCTCTGTCGCCGCTGGTGAAGAGGCCTTAGAACTTCGGTTATCTGAAAAAGCCCCCGGAATCGTTCTAGCCTTCGAGATTACTGATGAGCAGATCGGCGAAAGTTATGAAGATTCGCTTACATTGAAAACAGCTTTACCGTGGGATCAGCTGCAATGCGCCCTTCTTGCATTTCAGGGTGATGATGAGTTGGTCTGGTTTGCCACCCAAGAGATCGAGATTCACTTGGCGGAGTGGAAGTAACAATGTTTCAGTTAGAAAAACTGCTCGGTGCGCGAACCACAATCACTATTGATCAAGCTAGTCGGATTCGAGAGTTAGTTGCTGATTGGCAACTCTTGGCAGATCTTTCATTCGCTGATCTAATTTTATGGGTACCGATACGTAAAGATGTTTCGATGTGGCCTACAGGGCACATTGCAGTTGCGCATATTCGCCCAACAACTACATCAACCGTCTTTATCAATGATGTTATTGGTGATGAAGTACTTTGGGGCGCTAAGCCTTCAATTGATGAGGCCCTATCTGGTGATGAGATTGTTAAGTCCAGTGATCCGGAAAAAATAGGGGAGATGCTGGTAAAAACCGAAACAATCCCGGTTACCTTTGAAGGTCAAGTAATCGCAGTAGTTTCTACCCACAGAAATGTTGAACACTCTCGAGGTTCTGGAAAGCTTGAAAGCAATTATCGTGAGGTCGCGCAGCACTTATTTCAAATGGTTGCTCAGGGCTCATTTCCATACAAAGATGCAGGTTCACTTTTCGAACCAGCACCACGTGTAGGTGATGGATTAATAAGACTAGATGCCAACTCTGCAATCTCCTTTGCCAGTCCTAATGCGAAGTCAGCCTTTTCTCGCATGGGATGGCGTGGAGATTTAGAGGGAAGAAATCTTGGCGAGGTAGCGGAGCAAGTAGTTATCGCTTCACCCAATGCTTCAGAACAAGCGGTTCGTTCACGCTTAAATGGTAAGCAATTGCAAAGGGTTGAGATTGATAATCAAGGAGCAACAATTGATTTACTTGTTTTACCCTTGATTGTTGGCACAGATAAAATCGGTGCAATTGTGTTGCTGCAAAATGTCACTGAGCTGCGTCGCCGTGACCGTGAATTAGTAACAAAAGATGCCACTATTCGCGAGATTCACCATCGCGTAAAAAACAACCTCCAAACAGTTTCTGCATTACTGCGCTTACAGTCCAGGCGTATTGAAGATCCCGCAGCGGCAGCAGCACTAGATGAAGCTGTTCGTAGAATCGCATCTATCGCCGTTGTACATGAAACCCTTTCAAATAGCACCCAAACGACGGTGGCCTTTGATGAGGTTCTTAGCTCTCTTGTTACCCACGCACTTGAATTAAGTCCTCGAATGGGCGAGCTCACAATTGAGCGAAATGGGGAGATTGGTTCTCTTGAATCGCGAGTTGCAACTCCATTGTCTTTGGTGGTTACCGAACTTATTCATAACGCACTAGAGCATGGGCTCTATAAATCTGGAACAAAGTTAAGAATAGAGCTTCAGCGTTATAGCAATGAAGGACTAGTAACGATCTCCGATGATGGAGTTGGATTGCCAGAAGGTTTTGATTTGGTGACATCATCTAATCTGGGATTACAAATTGTTCGCACCCTGACCGAAAATGAGTTAAAGGGGGAGTTAAAACTGGAATCTACAGATAAAGGAACGCAAGCAAAGCTGCGCTTCCCGCTTTAGATTTGGTTTTGCTGCTCCATTAAGCGAGCGCGATTACGTGCTGCACGACGCTTAAGTGCACGACGTTCATCCTCAGATAATCCGCCCCAGACTCCAGCATCCTGACCGCTCTCAAGAGCCCATGCAAGACATGGCTCTTTAACGATGCAACGGTTGCAGACCTTCTTTGCCTCTTCAATTTGTGTAAGGGCGGGACCTGTATTTCCAACAGGGAAGAAAAGCTCAGGGTCTTCATCACGGCACGCTGATTGATGACGCCAATCCATCGCATGTCTCCTTAGGGAAGTTCACGGTAAAAGTGAGGTGTTAATACACACAGTTGTGCGTGCAAGGTCTTAATTGTCCCCTGTGCAGCGGAGTTATACAAGGATGAACGGGAAAGAGTTTTCAAAATAAGGGTGATCTATCTCAAGTGCCCCCGACAGGAATCGAACCTGTGCACCTGCCTCCGGAGGGCAGTGCTCTATCCCCTGAGCTACGGGGGCTCATTGGGTCAGCATGAAGGTTATCAGCGGGTGCGAATAACTGTGCATACTGCAACAATTCACGCATGAACTCAACCGCATACTTTGCAACTGGATGTTTCTGGGGAGCAGAACGTCGCTTCTGGCAGATAGATGGCGTCATTGAGACAAGTGTTGGTTACATGGGTGGAATTCGCCCTAACCCTTCATATGAACAGGTGTGCACCGGTGTTACTGGGCATGCCGAAATGGTGAAGGTTGTCTTTGATCCTTCAAAGGTTTCATATCTTCGTTTATTGCAAGAGTTCTGGACTATGCATGATCCAACATCTTTGAATCAACAAGGCGGAGATATCGGAACCCAGTACCGCAGCTCTATCTACACAACCACTCATGAGCAGATGCAGGTGGCGCTCGCATCCTGTCAGATGTATCAGGATGCATTAACCGCTGCAGGTATGGACACCATATGTACAGAGATTTTGAGTGCAGAGGGCGTTGAGTACTACCTGGCAGAGGAGTACCACCAAAAGTATTTGCTCAAGAATCCAAATGGTTACGATTGTCATTCAAGCACGGGTGTTCCATACCCAGAAACGGTTGCGTAGATCATGAGCGAAAAAGAGTATCCAGTAAAGATTGATGAAGCCGAGCTTGCAAATCGTGTAGATCCATTGTCATATGCAGTTCTACGTAAGGCGGCAACTGAAACTGCCTTTACGGGCGAATACACCGAAACTGAAACAATTGGTGTGTACAAGTGCAAAGCATGTGATGCAGAGTTATTTAAGAGCGATTCCAAGTTCCACTCTGGCTGCGGATGGCCATCCTTTTATCAACCATCAGCAGGAGATGCCGTTGAACTCATTGAAGATCGTTCATTGGCGCCACGCATTCGCACCGAGGTTCGATGCGCAGCATGTGGCTCTCACTTAGGCCATGTCTTTGAGGGCGAAGGGTATGCAGTACCTACAGATCAACGCTGGTGTATCAACTCCGTTGCCTTGGTTCTTGAGGAGCGCTAACGCTTACAAAGAGAAGGTTGGGTACTCATCTGTAACAAGTAGAAATGCGTAACCAACTACTCGGTTCCAGTAAGCAATAGTTCCAACAACGCCTTCAGCACAGAACTCAGGGTAATTGCCTGTAAATAAAACGCTAAACCATGCGATCACAGTTAAAACCGCGGCGTAAATTACATACACAATTCCAACTAGGTACAAAGGTAGAGCAAGCAACCACTTAATCAACGGCAACCAGCGATTCAACAGCTTTGCATCAACTTCTGGGAAGGTCACGCTCACTACATCATTTTCTTCGATCGATGGATACTCATCTGTCAGAAGCAACAAGTACGCATCAACACGAGTCTGAAGCGAAAGTAGCGCTTCATTGAAAGCTAAGACATAACTTGGATAAACCTGGCGAACAACAATCGCTAAAGCTGCAGGCAGAGCAAGCAATCCCGCATACATTCCCACGTTATCTTCAGAGAATGAGGATGTGGGGGCGAAAGAGGCTAGAAAGATAAAGGCAGGGACAACCAGGATGATTCGGAAAAAGGCTGTAACTCGGTTGCGTTCAGTCAGGGAAACATCTACTTGGGTCTCAATTTGATTGCTCATACCGCCCAATGTACTCCTGATTATTACCCGGTATTGCTAATTGCAGCATCTTTGCCGTACTTTTGCAGTTGTTGCAGGATTTCTTGCAGAATAGTTTGCAGTTGAAACGTTGAAATGGCTGGAATTAAAGAGGTCGCTGAAGAGGCTGGTGTATCTACCGCAACCGTTTCGCGTGCGCTTCGGGGCCTTCACCATGTGAATCAGCAAACCCGCGAAAAGATTATTGCTGCCGCGGAAAAGCTGAACTACCCCTTAAACACAGAGCGACCAGGTGCATCTAGCGGTCGAACAAACTCGGTTGGTGTTGTGGCTCCCTATATTTCTCGTTGGTACTTTTCTCAAGTAATCAGTTTTAGCCAAATGAAGGGCCGTGAACGGCTTTTTCAGCATCAGCTTCTTAAAGGTCGCGTTGACGCCTTGATCGTTATCTCACTTCCTCCCACCGAAGAAGAGTTTGATTCAATGCTTTCTTTGGGTATTCCAATTGCACTTGTTGGCATGGATCATGAGAAGTGCGCATCTATCAAGATTGATGATGTGGCGGGCGCTAGAACCGCTACGCAGCACTTAGTAAATCAAGGACACAAGAAGATTGGATTAATGTCGGGTCGACCAGATGACCCATTTAACTTTTCAGTCCCTCAAGATCGACGTAAAGGCTTTATGCAAGTTCTTGCAGAAAATGGTTTGGAGTGGTTGCCATCTCGTGAAATTCATGGTGATTTCACGATGCATACAGCATCGCGCGCGATGGATGATTTATTAGCCAGACCTAATCGCCCAACAGCGATCTTTTGTGAGTCAGATGAGATGGCAATTGGAGCGATGCAGGCACTACGTCGTCATGGATTAAAGGCACCTGATGACATTTCAATTATTGGTTTTGATGGTCATGAAATGGCAGAGTTTTCCGAGCTCACCACAATTGAACAACCAGTGACATTGATGGGCGAGATGGCTGCCTGGTCAATTATGGAGAGATTGCGTAAACCAGTGCTTGATCCACCATCACTTGTTTTGCCAACCACGCTTGTTGTTCGAAACTCCACTCGTCGATTGTCTCCCGAAGAACAACTTCTCTGAGGTAGCCTTAAGGGCATGAGCGATCATTCAGTTTCAGCACCAAACTTGGCAGAGCTGCAGACGCATCGAAGTGAAAAGTGGCGCGGATTTCCTAATGATGTTCTTCCATTGCCCGTTGCTGAAATGGACTTTCCAGTTGCGCAACCCATTCGTGATCTTCTTACTGAAATGGTTACAAAATCCGATCTTGGTTACTTAGGCGCAATTCCAGAACTTGGTAAAGGCTTTGCTCACTTTGCAGGCACTCGTTGGAATTGGGAGGTCGACCCGCTGCAAGTACGGGCAGCAACTGATGTTGGAGTTGCAGTTGTAGAAATCTTGCGAGTCTTTACAAATCCAGGTGATTCAATCCTGTTAAGTTCACCGGTCTATCACAACTTTTATAACTGGATTAATGAAACCAAGTTAAACCTGGTCGATGTTCCATTTGAGCGAACCGGTGATGAGTCAGCTAACCCTTGGGAAATCAATTGGGATGGCATTGAAAAAGCATATGCATCAGGACTCAAGGTCCACATTCTCTGCAGCCCGCACAATCCTTTGGGTCGCGTTTACAGCAAGGAAGAGTTACTTCGAATCGTTGCGTTAGCTAAGCGTTATGACGTTCTTGTCATTAGCGATGAAATCCATGCCCCACTTACATTTAAAGACAAGGTTTTTGTTCCGATGCTGAGCCTTGGATCAGATGCCGAAGCGGTCTCAGTAACAGTAACCGCAGCATCAAAGGGTTGGAATATTGCAGGATTAAAGTGCGCGATCATCGTGTCTCAAAATGAGGCAATCAATGCTCGTTTGGCAACAATGCCAATAGCGGTTCACTATCGCGCCTCACTGCTGGGAGGCTTTGCAACCGCTGTTGCCTTTGCCGAGGGTGGAGTTTGGTTGGATTCAGTATTAGAAAATCTTGACCATAATCGACACATGATTAAGGAGTTGTTGAGCTCTCAACTTCCATCTGTCCGCTATCACATTCCCGACAATGGCTATCTTGCCTGGTTAGATCTTGAAGCACTCAACCTAGGTGAAGATCCATCAGTAACTCTTCTGGAAAAAGGGCGTGTGGCATTTAATGCTGGTCATACCTACGGAAAACAGTGCTCACAGTATGTTCGTTTGAACTTTGCGACTAGTCCAACAATTGTCACTGAAGCAGTTCACCGCATCGCGCGAGCAATTTAAATGTCCAGCAAGAAATACGATGTCGTTATCGTCGGTGGGGGACACAATGGACTTGTTGCGGCAACATATCTAGCCCGTGCTGGTAAATCAGTCAGAGTTCTTGAAGCTAACCCTGAAATAGGCGGTGCTTCACAAAGTGTACGAACCTTCCCTGAATACGATGCAAATCTTTCACGATACTCATATTTGATCGCACTTCTACCTGACAAAATCATTAATGACTTGGGGCTTTCATTTGAATGTCTTTCCCGTGATGTCTCTAGTTATACGCCATATGGAGAAAACAAAGGTCTGTATGTTTCAAGAGTTTGGGATAAAGCGACTGAAAGCTCATTCAATGAGATAGACCCTTCGGGCAAAGAGGGCGGTGCATGGCAGGATTTCTACGCTGAAGTTGCTGAGTTTGCAGAACGCATCGCTCCAACCTTGCTTGAGCCACTTAAGACCCGCTCAGAGTTGCGCAAGCAGATTGATTTAGATTCCACTTGGCAGTACTTAGTTGAAGAGCCAATCGGAAAAGTTATAACTGAGAGATTTACTAATGATGTTGTACGAGGCGTAGTGCTTACAGATGCATTAATCGGCACCTTTGCCTCCGCCTTTGATATTCAAGCAAATATCTGCTTTTTGTACCATCTCATTGGAAACGGAACGGGAGAGTGGAAAGTTCCTAAAGGCGGAATGGGAGCCCTAGTAAGTGAGTTAGTACGAGTAGCAAAGGAAAGTGGAGTTGAGATATCGCTGAACTCAAAGGCGGTAAAGGTCGAATCCACTTCTGCTGGCGTAAGTGTGGCTCTAGAAAATGGCGAAGTTGTTTCAGCTGACTATCTTCTCTCAAATGCAGCACCACAAGTGTTGGCAAGGTTGCGAGGAGCATCTGCTCCAGAAAGCCTTGATGGCTCACAAATGAAGATCAACATTTTGTTAAAGCGACTACCTAAGTTGAAATCAGGTATTGATCCACGCCTTGCCTTTGCTGGAACATTCCATGCAAATGAGAGCTTTACGCAATTTGAGTCAGTTTATAAGGATGCAAAAAATGGTGTGATGCCACAGAAGATGCCGATTGAGATGTACTGCCACACATTAACCGACCCTTCAATTTTGGGCCAAGAGTTGCAAGATGAGGGATATCAGACTCTGACCTTGTTTGGTTTACACACGCCAGCCTCACTCTTTGATGGAGATAACGATGCTGCTCGTGATGCCGCGCTTAAATCAGCGTTGGCATCTCTCAATGATTACTTAGCAGAACCCATTGAAGATGTAATCGCCGCCATAGAAGTCAAAACACCACTAGATATTGAAGCTGCGATCTCACTTCCACGAGGCAACATCTTCCATAAGGATTTATCAATGCCATTTCGTGAGGATGGAACAGATGAAGCGTGGGGTGTTGAAACAGATGACCCCCGTATCTTCATCTGCGGCGCAGGCGCTGTTCGAGGCGGGGGAGTAAGTGGAATTCCTGGCCATAATGCGGCAATGGCAATCCTTTCTAACAATTAAAGCCATTTAACAATTAAGATTGCGGCATGAGTCTTCACCCTGAAACATCGGCGATTACAGCAGGACGTCCTGAAGTTGCACCTGATGCTTCTTTGAATCCTCCAATTGTTTTTTCTTCGACGTATCACGCAGGTGGACCAGTTGGTTATGGTCGCTACGGAAATGAAAGTTGGAGCGCGCTAGAAGCTGCAATCTCAGAACTTGAAGGCGGACAAACTCTTTCATTTTCATCTGGAATGGCTGCGATCAGTGCGGTCTTTTCAATTCTGCCAATCGGTGCACCCGTTGTTGCATCTAATCAGGGCTACAGCGGAACAATGGGTTTGCTCAATCAACATCACGCATCTGGTCGACTTGAAGTGCGTTTTGTAGATATCACAAAGACTGACGAGGTGATTGCTGCATTGAAAGGTGCTGCCTTGTTGTGGCTAGAGTCTCCAACCAACCCTTGTCTTGATATTGCAGACCTCCCAACACTTATTGCAGCAGCGAAGAAGCAAACTATTGGAGTCGGAGTCGACAACACATTTGCAACACCATTGGTTCAAAAGCCATTGTCTATGGGCGCTGACATCGTTATGCATTCAGTAACAAAGTTTTTGGCAGGTCATAGTGATGTTGTTCTTGGCTCACTTTCGACAGCCGACACCGCACTCTTTAAGCGTTTGGATGAATCTCGACGATTTAACGGTTCGATCCCTGGCCCATTCGAGGCTTGGCTTGCACTCCGTGGCATTCGCACCTTCCCAGTTCGCTTTCGAGCTGCAGAAAAGAATGCGCAACAATTAGTTTCTCGTCTTGAAGCACATGGGAAGATCACCAAGGTTCGCTACCCAGGCTTTGGTGCTGTGATCTCATTTGAGATTGATGGAAGCGCAGAACAGGCGGAGAAGGTCTGTGAATCTTCACAATTGATTACTCATGCAACAAGCCTTGGCGGAGTCGAATCCCTGTGGGAACGTCGACGCCGATGGGCGCTAGAAAGTCCTTCCGTTCCGGAGCAGTTGATTCGATTATCAGTTGGCTGTGAGCATGTTGAGGATATTTGGCAGGATATAGAGCAGGCACTGGCCTCTCTGTAGAGATTTTCTAAGCAATAGCGAGTATTTTTATCCTATGTTCAAAGCCGTTCGCCGCACCTTCGCAGCACTGACTGTGACAGTTCTTGCCTTTCGCGCGGTCGCCTCATTTTTGTCATGGGTAGAACATCAGGATGAATCTGTTGCTGATACCTGGGTCGATGAAGATGAGTTTGAAGATGCCTGAGGTTCAATACATTCCCGGAAGTTGCAACATCGGAAAGGGTGAAGTTCGCAGAAGGCAGCTAGTTGCGCTCGTAGGTCTATTTTTCTCAATCTCCACATTGCTGACATTTAATACGGTGGATGCTCCGACTGAAATACGTTTAGGTATTTTCTTTCCCTTGATGGTTGCATCAGTAGGTTTTGTGCAGTCGCGCTCTAAGTTTTGTTTAGCCTATGGCTTTGCCGGAACTTTCAATGTGGGCAAGATGGGCGACATCAAGCGGGTTGCAAGTAAGGAAGACAGAGCAGCTGATCGCAAGACCGCGCTAGTAATCCTTGGAAAATCTTTTGTTCTCGCAGCTCTAGCGACAGCGGTGGTCTTAGTACTACCCTTTTAGTATGAAGATACAAATTCATACACGCAACGCAGATTTAGCAGAAGATTTCAAAGACATCGCAACAGAAAAACTCAACAGCATGGAGCGATTTAGCGTCATCATTGATCGCGTAGAGGTTGAAGTTCTTCATGAAGCAAATCCCCACCAGGGAAAACACAAACACAAAGTGGTTTTAACTACGCATGGCTCAGGACCTTTGATTAGAGCAGAAGCTGCAGAGTTCAATGATTTAGCAGCTTTTGACACAGCGATTAAAGCTTTTGCGCTGCAGATCAGAAAGATCCACGAGAAGTCAAAGGATTACGATCGCCAAACTTTACGAAAGATGAAAACTGAGATCTAAACGATCTCGCTTCCATCTTTTCGTGTAGCTGTAAGGCTTGCCACTGCAGTCACCGTGAGGGCTGCAACAATTACGAAGAGGCTGACCTCAATAGGCACGTGAGGAAGTTCGATGCCTGCAATGTCATGGATTCCGACACCGTGGAAGGCTTCAATAAACATCTTGAAGCCAATGAAAGCCAGGATGAATGACAGACCCTTTGAGAGAAATACGAGGCGCTGCAACAAACCTTGTAATAAGAAGTACAGCTGACGAAGACCCATAAGGGCAAAGATATTTGCGCATACGACGATGTATGGATCACGAGTGATTCCAAAGATCGCTGGAATTGAATCTAATGCAAATACCAAGTCTGTAAATCCAAGGGAAACCAGTGCGATAAAGAAGGTAGTTGCTCCCTTTGAGCGCAGGAAGGTAATGAAGCGATCTTCCTTCCACTCCTCTTCGCCATCATCCTCAACCAACAGGCGGTAGGCGGTAAAGACTAGGAATGCGCCGAAGATAAAAAATGCACCGGAGAACTTTTCAATGATTGCGCTACCTGCTGCAATAAAGCCTCCTCGCAGTAGTAAGGCAATAATGATTCCGAGTAAGAGAACAAGTTGTTGCTTTGTTTTCTCAACTTGCAATCTACTTAAGATGATTACAAATACAAAGATGTTATCTACCGATAATGCGTACTCAGTTAACCAGCCAGCAAAGAACTCTTTCTGTGCATTTGCATCTGATGTCCAGCCCGGCATCATGATTCCAAAAACAATCGCAGCAGAGACATAGATGAATGTCCAGATTCCCGCTTCAGTCATTGTTGTCTCTTTGTTGCGACGAATTATCGCGACTGTTAAGTCAAAGACAATTACTAGAGAGAGAATTCCAAGGGTCAATAGCCATGTAGTCGTAGATTCCATGCCGGTATTCTGCCAGTTAGTGATGCACCCAGATGGTTGAAATGGCGGGAATTGTCATCTTTCCATCACGTGCATCAACCGTACCTGCGCTCATAATCAAAAGTTTTCCGCTTAATTCAACCTCAACAGGTGAATCTGACAGATTCATATAAATCGAAACATTTCCTCGACGGACTGCGAGCAAGCTCTCACTTTTCATTCCATGATGTGGAGATTCAAGCCAAGTGATTGAGCCTTGCGAGATCAAATGATCTGCGCGTAACTTCAATGCGGTGCGATAGAGATTTAATGTGCTCTTTGGGTCCACGCTTTGCTTTTCAATGGTGAGCTTTTTCCACTTATCTGTTAGTGGCAACCAAGGTTTTCCAGATGTAAATCCAAATGGAGCAGCTTCACCGCTCCAAGGAAGCGGCACTCGTGCACCATCGCGACCCTTTTGCGCTCCCTTTGTTCTAAAGTAAATCGGATCTTGTCGTGAAGAATCTGGAATTTCACCATCAGGCAGACCTAATTCTTGGCCGGCAAAGACATAGCAAGAGCCAGGCAATGCCAAAACAAAGAGCGCAAGTGCTCGCGCCTGAACTTCTCCGATGCGTGATGCAACACGTGGGGAGTCATGATTACTCAATGCCCAAGTCGGAAGTGCGCCAACAGAATCCATTAACTCAATGGAACGAGTAACGACCTCGTATAGAAAATCAGCTTTGAATGGTGCATCCAATAAGTCAAAGTTAAAAACTTGATGTAATTCATCAGGTCGCACGTATCTAGTTGCATTTACTGGGGGATGCACCCATGCCTCAGCCACCGCCATGATTTCGCGATCTTGGTAAGAGTCAAAGAGTTTTCGCCATTTGCGGTAAATCTCATGGACACCTTGTCGATCAAAGTAAGGAACAGTTGGAAGTAAGGCGTATCGAATCTCAGGATCCATAGAAACATCTAGGCGAAGCGCATCACTGATTCCTTGCGGGTCAGGATGGTTAGTTAAGAGATTCTCTTTAACCAATCCATGTGCAACATCGATACGGAAACCATCTACTCCAAGCTCTAACCAAAAACGCAAGGTAACTTCGTAATCACTTGCGACCTCTGGGTTTTCCCAGTTGAGATCAGGTTGCGAAGAATCAAATAAATGTAGGTAGTACTGACCATCTTCTACTTGTGTCCATGAAGGTCCACCAAAAAGAGAAATCCAATTGTTTGGAGGAGTTCCATCTTCATTAGCATCGTAGAAATGAAAGCGAGCTCGCTCGGCGGAACCACGGCCCGCTTTTAACGCTTGCTGAAACCACACATGTTGATCGGAGAAATGATTTGGTACGACATCAACAAGGACCTTCATACCTAAAGAATGCGCTACATCTATGAGCTTCTTTGCATCAGCCAAATCTCCAAAGCGTGGATCTACATCACGGGGATCGGCAACGTCGTAGCCACCATCTTTATTTGGTGATGTATAGAAAGGGCTTAACCAGATCGCATCTACACCCAATTCTTGGACGTACTCAAGCTTTGAGGTGATTCCCTTTAAGTCACCCTCGCCATCGCCATTGCTATCAAAAAAAGACCGTGGGTAGATCTGATAGATAGTGGCCTCTTTCCACCACGGCGAAGACTTCATGGAGAAAGGCTACGGATTGAGCATTGTCGAGACAATGTAAAAAGGATGTAACTCACCCTCGTATGTTTCTCTTTTATAACGTTTATTCATACCGTTACACTTTAAGCATGGAAATCCTTTATTCACTCTTTCTTTTTGCAATCTTGCTTGGAACCCTTTACTGCATTCGTTCCCTCAGAGCCTTGCACGGAAAAGTCTCAAAGAAGAGTGAACAGATCTCCCGAGAGATTCACAAAGCATCTGTTGAGAGCAAAAAGATGTCTATGGTGGCTTACCGACAAACAGAGGCATTTATTCAATTAAGCAGTTTGCTGCAGTTCAAGGCGGCGATTCCTCCAACGCGCAGCTGGGCAGCATCACCTGATTTATTGTTACTGATTTCTGAAACAGTTAAGAAAACTAAGCCATCACTTGTTGTGGAACTAGGTTCTGGTGTCTCAACATTAGTGACCGCTAAATCAGGAGCTCGCAAAGTTGTGAGCATTGATAACTCAGAAGAGTTTGGTGGCAAGACCCGTGAACTTCTGAAGGAACACAAAGTGCGTGGAGTTGAGATTCGAATCGCTCCATTGCGCCCATATGCCAATGGCTCTGATTGGTATGACATCTCAACAATTAAAGATTTGAAGAAGATTGATCTACTTATCGTTGATGGTCCGCCAGGATCTAAAAATCCTGAAGCCAGATATCCGGCATTCAAAGAGTTCAAAGATAAGTTATCTTCCAAGGCGATAATCATTATTGATGATGTAAACCGCGATGGTGAGAGAAAACTTGCAGAGGATTTTGCAAAATCACTTCCTAATCACACACTTACTATTCTTGATCATGAAAAGGGCACAGCGGTTATTTCACCTCGCTAAGCAGATGCCAATAACCCGCGAAGAGGCTTTCCAAGAGGCTGCCTCAAAAATCCTAGATACAGCAACCTTTGTTCGTGCCGTTTTATCGGGTAGGCGCAGAAACATGAGCGTCGAGTTTGAACGCATTGACATTAGACCTGTTGAGATCAAGGGTGTTCTTAAC
>JBEAVJ010000158.1:0-2747 GCA_041160995.1 Actinomycetota bacterium
ATTTGCTGAGCCATGAAGGTTGCGATCTAGGAAGCGCTCATAATGGCCAATATCTAAATCTGTTTCAGAGCCATCATCGGTAACAAAAACCTCACCATGTTGAAATGGATTCATCGTGCCTGGATCCACGTTGAGGTATGGATCGAGCTTTTGCATGGTTACGCGGATGCCGCGGGCTACTAATAATCGTCCAAGACTTGAGGCTGTGAGTCCCTTGCCCAAACTTGAGGCGACTCCGCCGGTTACAAATAAGTGTTTAGTTACATGTGCTTGGCCCATGGAAGACAAACCTATCATTTATTTGGGTGGGGCTCTTACACCTTCAGAGAAAGCAGTTCGGTGGCGTGTTCTCTAGCGCTGGCGGAGTTTTCCAGCCCAGCCAACATACGGGCAACCTCTTCAACCCGCTCCTCGCCAGAGACCTGGCGCACATCACTTTGGCTTACCGTTCCATCATTGTTTTTAGTAACTACAAAGTGTGAGTCGGCCCAAGCTGCAACTTGTGGCAGGTGGGTAACAACAATTACTTGTGCATGTTGTGCGAGTTGATGAAGACGTCGACCAACTTCTATCGCAGCTTTTCCACCAACTCCTGCATCAACCTCATCAAATACATATGTTCCAATCGGATGGGTTGACGCGATTACAACTTCAAGGGCCAACATCACCCGCGACATTTCTCCGCCTGATGCACCCTTTGCCAATGGAACGAGTGGCGCATCTTTATGTCCCTGAATAAACATGGAAATTTCATCGCAACCATGAGAAGTAAAATCTGATTCCTTAGGTGCCGAGTAATCCGCTGATTGCACCTGTGCAACAAAGGTTGCGTGTGGCATGGATAATTGCTGAATCTCTTGAGTTACCAAAGAGGATAACTTATGTGCAGCCTCCACACGTGCCTCCGAAACCTTCTTTGCCTCTGCTAACAATGTTTTCTTGACCGCAGTTAACTCTTTTTCTAATTCCTGCAAACGAGCATCTCCGCCTTCTAGATCGGCGATAGCCTCGGAAGAGTTCTTATAACGAAGTTGCAAGGCTTGAATCTCAGCATTCACTGAATTTCCTGTGCCAAACTTTTTGATTAATGCAACAAATTGAGCCTTACGTTGTTGCAAGAAATCTAACCGCACCGGATCTGCCTCTAACCGAGATAAGTAGCTATTCAAAGCGCTTTGCGCATCTGCAAGCAGGAAGAAACTCTCACTTAATTGCTGATAAATCTCTTCTAGAAGTCGATCCTTTGAACGAGCATTTTCCAGTGAACGACGGGCTGTGCCCAAGGAGGTTAGCGAACCAGCCTCCTCATCTTCAATGGCAGAGGTAGCCATCGCCGTTGCTGTACGCAGCTCTTCAACGCTCGATAAGCGAGCGATCTCTGCCTCAATCTCCTCCAACTCATCACTCTGTGGGTTGAGCGCGGAAAACTCCCGCGCAAACTCACGGAGCTCTGCTAACTCTTTATCCTTGGCGGCGATACTTTTCTCAATCGCGCCGAAGCGGTCCACTAACTCTCGCTGTCGTGAAGATTTAGTGATGGTGTGGTTTGCTGCCTGTCCATGCACCTCGACGAGATTTTCACCAAAGGTTGCCAAGGTGGATGCTGTTGCGCTCACACCATTGGTTGTCGCTTTGCTCTTTCCATCAGCTGCAACTGTGCGAACAACGATCAATTCGCCATCTTCGATCAACGCATCCTCAAACAAAATCTCCTGCGCCTTTGGAATTGAAAACTTTCCACTCGCTACTAAACGTTCAGCACCTTTTCGAACCAGCGAGCTATCCGCCTTGCCTCCTAAAATGAGGTTTAACGCAGTTAAAATCATGGTTTTTCCGGCTCCGGTTTCTCCGGACAAAACAGTTAATCCCTTTGATATTTCAAGTGTTGAGCTATCGATCACACCGATCGAGCGGATAGTTATCTCTTCGAGAAAGGTACGTTCACTCACCACGCCAGCCCTCAACAGGTAGTTTGAACTTTGCCACCAATCGATCGCTAAATAGAGTGTTTTTCAAGTGGGCCAGTTGAATAACCCGTGAATCTTTAGTTACTACAACCCTGTCCCCTGCAACTAGAGGGAACTTTCGTAAGGCATCTGCTGACAAAAATGCTTCGGATGATTCAATTCCAACCGCAATGACAGAGGTTGGTGAGATTACAAGTGGACGTGAGAACAATGCGTGTGCAGAGATCGGCAGAACTACTAAAGCATCAACCGCCGGCCATACAACTGGACCTCCTGCAGAGAATGCATAAGCTGTTGAACCAGTTGGTGTGGAACAGATTAAGCCATCACAACCCCAGCGAGATATTGGACGGTTGTCGATCTCTAAAAAGAGTTCGACCATCGTTGCCTTTTCACGTTCAACAGTTACTTCGTTAAGAGCCCATCCAGATGCAACAACCTTGCCATCGCGTTCAACGGAATAACCCAAGGTAATGCGAGGGTCAATGACATAAGACTTATTGATAACCGCTTGAATTACATCTGCAATCTTGGAACGTTCGACCTCGGACAAGAAGCCAACATGTCCCAAATTCACTCCCAGCAATGGAATATCGCGCTCATGAGCTACCTCTGCTGCTCGCAACATCGTTCCATCTCCACCTAGTACCACCGCTGCTTCAATCTCCGGAAGCTCTGCAATAGTTGAACGGATCATTCCTGGAATATTGACATCGGAAATTGTGTAGATACCAAAGGTAGATGCAAGGTTTTGTTGCAGCTCAACAGCGGCGACAACAG
>JBEAVJ010000080.1:0-4024 GCA_041160995.1 Actinomycetota bacterium
GGTCATGATCAACTTAACGCCAATAAACATCAAGATGATTGAAAGACCAAGGGATAGGTAGACAAGCTTGTCGAGAAGACCCTTGAGCAAGAAGTACAAAGCACGTAGACCAAGCAATGCAAAGGCATTAGCTGCAAAGACTAAGAATGGCTCCTGAGTAACACCAAATGTTGCCGGGATCGAATCAAGGGCAAATAGCAAGTCTGTTGAAGCGATTGCAATCATTACCAAGAACATCGGTGTTGCAATGCGCTTTCCATTAACTCGCGTAAAGATCTTCGAACCGTCGTATTCATCAGTCATGGCGATGCGCTTTCTAACCGCCTTGACCAGCTTGTTGTCTTCAGGTGAAGGATCCTCATCCCAGTGCTTAAAGAGACCAACACCGGTCCAGATCAAGATGGCGCCAAAGATTACGAAGGTGAAGCTAAAGGCAGCGAGTGCTGCCGCACCAACGGCGATGAAGATTGCACGGAGAACTAGTGCAAGGATTACTCCAAACATAAGTACGCGTTGGTGGTAAATAGATGGCACTGCAAACTGTGCCAAAATGATGATGAAGACAAAGAGATTATCTACTGAGAGCGATTTCTCGACTAGGTAGGCTGCAAAGTATTCGGTTCCGAATTGTGAACCAGCAGTTTGCCAAACCCACACGCCAAAGGCGATTGCAACGCCAATGTAAAAGATCGACCATATGGCGGCTTCTTTAAACATTACATCGTGAGGCTTGCGGCTTACCGTCAAAAGATCGACGACGATCAATGCCAAAATTGCGCCAACTACGAGCGCCCAAGTTAAAAGCGATACATCCATGATTACACCTATTTCGTTAAAGGGGCCTGGTGCCAAGGTCTCCCTCAACCGCTAGCTATCTAGTAGCTATGTGGTCGCAGCTCCGGGATATTTCTATCCGTATTGACGAAGATGCCGAACGAGGTACTCCCCTTAACGTAGGTGAATAGTAGGTTCATCGAATTGTGCATGCAAATTGAAACGCTCATACGCCTATTTTCATCTTGTAATCGGTCCCTGAATAGGCCACAGTTCACGAATGCAAACAGGTAGAAGCGTTGTGTATGCCCGTAATGGAGGCGCCGCGGCAAGCCAACCATTGGCGGTAAGTGCGGCGATCAACATTCTTAAGCAGGGCGGCTCATTTATTGATGCCGCAATCGCCTTGAGTGCTGTGATCTGTGTAGTTGAACCCGGCGCTTCCCACCTTGGTGGAGATGCTTTTCTAGTCACTCACCATGCAGCCAGCAAAACCAATCTTGCCTTTAATGGCAGCGGTGAAGGATCACATGCAGCGACACCAGAAAACTATAAAGATGGAATTCCAATGCATGGATACAAATCTGGAACTGTTCCAGGTTTAGTGTCAACGTGGTTTGAAGCGCATGAGCGTTATGGAAAATTGCCAATGGCGACTTTGTTGGAGCAAGCAATTGATTATGCCGACAATGGTTTCCCGGCAAACACAGGTTTTGTTCGCCGAATAGCTGGCCACCTTAAATTGGCTCCCGATACTCAAATCTTTAAAGATATGGGGATCAACGTAGATGTGAAGGTTGGCGATTTAGTTGTTCAAAAAGAGTTAGCGCGTTCATTGCGTGAAATTGCCCAAGGTGGAAGAGCGGCGTTCTATGAAGGCCGCATTGCCCAGCAATTAGTCAAAGGATCTGAGGGTTGGTTTAACGAAGATGATTTAAAGGCTCATACAACTCGAGTTCTTGATCCACTTTCCGTTAAGTATCGAGACATAACGGTTTATGGTCAGCCTCCCCCAACACAGGGAATGATCTTGATGGAAGAGCTATTGATCAATGAAAGATTTGATATCGCTCAAATGTCAGAGGTAGATCGAATTCATATCGGAGTTGAATCCAAAAAGGCTGGCTTTGCCGATCGCAATGCGATTCTCGGTGATCCAGAGATCATCGCGGTAAATACTGAAAAGATTCTTTCAAAATCCCATATCGACCGTCGTGTAGCTGAGATTTCCATGGATTCGGCGGGCAGCGACATCGCTCCTGTCAACGAAGGCAGCGATACCACCTACTTTTTGGTGGCAGATGCTGATGGAAATGCGGTCTCGTGGATTCAATCTGTATTCCATGGCTTCGGTAGCTCGTGGGTGATTCCAGAAACTGGAATCCTTCTGAACAATCGATTAACTGGATTTTCTCTTGACCCACATTCACCAAACATCATCGCTCCGGGTAAGCGCCCCGCGCATACTTTGAATGCATTTACAGCGGTACATCCCGATGGTTCTTTGTACCTTGTGGGTGGAACACCGGGTGCAAATATTCAAGTTCAAAGTAATCTGCAGCTACTTATCAATGTCATCGATTTAAAGATGAATGTGCAAGAGGCAACTGAAGCTCCACGCTGGCAACACCTCAATGCGGCTGGGCAAAGTTCAGAAGAAGAAAAAGGGGCGGGTGTTCTTGAAATAGAGAACCGTGTCTCTGCTGAAGTTCTAGAACAGCTACGTGCAAAGGGTCATGAGGTAAAAGCCCTTAGTGCATGGGGACATGGTTCATCGGTTCAAATGATGGAGGTTCTTGCTAACGGAACCTTTGCATTTGGATCAGACCCTCGTTGCGAAGGTCAAGCCTGCGGAATTTAAAGTGAGGCGAAAGCTTCATCAAGAACGCTTAGCGCATCCTTGAGAAGTTCATCTGTAATAACAATTGGTGGCAGGAAGCGAACAACATTTGAGTAAGTTCCAGCTGTCAGGATAAGAACACCCTTGCTCTGGCAATACTTAACAACCGCGTTCATCGCAGCTGTATTAGGTGTCTTAGTGCCAGGCATAACTAATTCAATAGCTTGCATCGCGCCGCGACCACGCACTTCACCAATGACCGGGTACTTAGCCTGCATTGCGCGGAGTGAATCTCCAAGGATCTGCCCGATGTGATTTGCGCGAGCAACAAGGTTTTCTTCTTCCATAGTTTCCAATGCGCCAAGTGCTGCTGCACATGCAATTGGGTTTCCGCCATATGTTCCGCCAAGACCTGAAACGTGAACCGAATCCATAATCTCTGCGCGGCCAGTAACACCTGCAAGTGGAAGCCCACCTGCAATGCCTTTAGCGGTAACAACCATGTCAGGCACAACATTTTCGTGCTCTACCGCGAACATGTTTCCTGTGCGAGCAAAACCAGTCTGAACCTCATCCGCAATGAAGATAATTCCATTGTCTGTTGAGTACTTGGAAAGTGCTGGCAAGAATCCCTTAGGTGGAACGATGAATCCACCCTCACCTTGAATAGGCTCGATGATAATTGCCGCAACATTGTGCGCGCCAATTTCCTTATCAATCTTGTGAGTAACCATATCAATCGCATCTTCAGTGATTGTTGCTTGATCGCCAACCCAATGGAATGAGTAAGGCATTGGCACGCGATAAATCTCAGGAGCGAAAGGTCCGAAACCTTCTTTGTATGGCATGTTCTTAGCAGTCAACGCCATAGTTAAGTTGGTACGTCCATGGTAGCTGTGCTCAAAAACCACAATCGCTTGACGCTTTGTGTAGTGACGAGCAATCTTGACCGCGTTTTCAACCGCTTCTGCACCTGAGTTAACAAGAAGTGACTTCTTCTTAAATGTTCCCGGTGTTAATGCGTTGAGTTTTTCGCACACTTCAATGTAACCAAGGTATGGAGCAACGGTGAAACATGTATGAGTAAAAGCTTGAACCTGATCGATTACGCGATCGACTACGCGCTGTGCTGAGTTTCCAACATTTGTAACACCGATACCTGAACCAAGATCAATGATCTGGTTGCCATCGATATCCAAAAGAATCGCATCACTTGCGCGTTCAATTACCGCTGGAAAGGCAAGGCCTAGTCCCCCAGAAGTCGCCTCACTGCGGCGCTGTAGCGCCTCGAGAGATTTTGGTCCCGGAATAGCGGTAACCAACCGACGCTCTTGAGTCAATGCGGTAAGTGTTGTCATAGGTAAAGTCTAAGCCATCATTTCGTACTGGCCAGTCCATTGGTTAGGCTTA
>JBEAVJ010000081.1:0-4022 GCA_041160995.1 Actinomycetota bacterium
TCAACATCCTGAGTGTCCAGACATACTGGCCACGCATCAACATCTGCAAAGCGCTTGAAAAGCGCTGCCTTTCCTTCCATGACCGGAAGCGCAGCGGCAGGACCGATGTTTCCTAAGCCCAAAACCGCAGATCCATCGGTAACTACAGCGACGGTATTGCGCTTAATTGTGAGGCGGCGAGCATCTGCGGGGTCTGCAGCAATTGCCTGACAGATACGTGCAACACCTGGTGTGTAGGCACGAGATAAATCATCACGAGTTTTTAGTGGGACCTTTGAAGAAATCTCAATCTTTCCACCGAGGTGGAGCAAGAATGTTCGATCGCTAACTTTGCGAACTGTTAGTTCAGGGTGTGCAGAGATTGCAACGGTGATTTGATCGGCATGATCTGAGTCGATGGTGTCGCAGGTAATATCAATAACAACTTTTTCCAATAATGATTCCACAACATCAAGAGCTGTAATTGTTGCTCCTGCTCCGGTGATTACCGTTGTTGCAAGTGCTACAGGTTGTGAATCAGGGGAACCCTCAACACGGATTGTGATTCCGTATCCAGGTGAGGTTGATGCCATTTACACAACTCCATATAAACGATCGCCTGCGTCGCCTAGACCAGGAACGATGTAGCCATGCTCATTGAGTTTTTCATCAAGAGCACCGGTCACAATTGTGATTGGCACCTTACTGTTTGCAAACTCTTTTTCAACAGCTGCGATTCCTTCAGGCGCAGACAAAATGCAGATTGCGGTGATGTCAGTAGCGCCGAGATCAATTAAGTAATGGAAGGCCATGATCAAAGTTCCACCGGTTGCAAGCATTGGATCTAAGACAAATACCTGGCGTCCAGATAGATCATCTGGAAGACGGTTTGCGTAGGTGCTTGCTTCTAAAGTTTTTTCATCGCGAACCATTCCGAGGAAACCAACTTCGGCGGTTGGAATCAACTTGCTCATTCCTTCGAGCATTCCTAAACCTGCACGCAGAATTGGGACCACTACTGGACGTGGTTCAGCCATTTTGATGCCGACAGTCTTTGTCACAGGAGTCGTAATCTCGACTTCATGTGTTCTGACATCGCGGGTTGCTTCATAGGCCAGCAGCGTGACGAGTTCTTCGACGAGGCGGCGGAAGGTTGGTGAATCGGTGCGTTCGTCGCGCAAAACCGTCAATTTGTGATTGATAAGAGGGTGGTTGGCAACGTGTACTTTCATGGGCGTTACCTTACAGGGGTTTCAATCCTTTCCAATGAGTGAAAGTATGGACCCATGTCCGATTTCGAAGAAGAGCTCGTTGAAGAGATTGAATCCTTTGACGATATCCGTGACGAAGTGCGCGACCTCACAAATGAAATGGATTTCGCAGTTGCCGCCTGGCATGAGGATGGCCGTTGGACCTTGGCCACTTTGCCCGACCCATATGACATCGCTCAGATAATTACTCGACTCAAGTCACAGCAAACAAATGGTGGCTCGATCGCACTAATAGCAATTGATGAAGAGTTTTTTATTTTAATCCGCGTACTCGGTTCACATATTTCACTATTTCTTAGTGATGCAACAGCGGCTTTGGATTATCCAGTTGCAGAAGAGTTGTTAGAGATCGCAGATATTCCAATTCCAGAAGAGGATGAAGAGCCCGGACCTGTCGGACATCTTGGAATTCTTGCTGATCTTGGATTAAATGAAATGGAAATTTCGGCGTTGTGTGATGATGAAGAGTTGTTCCCTGATGAACAACTAGAAGCGATTGCAGCACGTCTTGGTTTCGGAGAAGAGTTTTCGGAGCTTTTGGATCTGTGATTGATATTGAAATGATGCGTGTTGCTCTAGAGCAGGCACGTAAAGCTGTTGCGAGTGGAGATATTCCAGTTGGTGCTGCAATCTTTAATGCAGAGGGTGAGTTAATTGCAACAGGACACAATGAGCGAGAGCTTCACAATGATCCAACTGCACATGCTGAAATTGTTGCTATTCGTCGCGCTGCAGAAAAGCTAGGGGACTGGCACTTAACTGATCACACACTTGTTGTAACTCTTGAACCATGTGCAATGTGTGCAGGCGCAATTGCACAATCTCGTTTACAAACAGTTGTATTTGGTGCGTGGGATGAAAAAGCTGGTGCCGTTGGCTCTATGTGGGATTTACTGCGAGACCCACGAAGCACCTTTAGAACTGAGGTTCGTGCGGGTGTATTAGCTGATGAATGTAGCGAATTGATTAAGGGTTTTATACAAGAAGTTCGTAAGAAGGATTAAGAATCACCATAGATCCTTCTTCCTCACCAACCATGCCTTCTGCACGTAACTGAGAACCAACTTCAAGACCGGCAATTTCGCGACGCCCCAAGAATTGCAGCGATACTCCGCCAGTTTCATCCCAAATCTCAACTTCTAGAGTTGGAGCAGCGCCACGAGGCGCAGTCTTAATAGAAGTGACTCGGCCCTGAACCTGTGCACGTTTGCGCCATTCAATCTTGCCGATAGGAGTGACATTTTCTGCATAGTGGCTCACCGGTTCGACATCTACAGGCGGAGTTTTTTGTGCAGGCTTTTGTGCAGGCTTAGGCGCAACCACAGGGGCTGGCTTTGCTGGTGCGGTAAACATACTTTTGCCTGACGCGATGCGTTCCACATCAAAAGGAACAATCGTTGCAACCACTCGAGGCAATTGTGAAATAGGTGCAGCAATATCTTCAGCAGTTTGGTCATGCAGTAAGCGACCTAAGAATCCTGAATATGCACGACGTGGAAGTAAAAGAGTTAACTCAACATCTGGCTTTTCAGTCATTCGAATTGAGTAATCCAGCGCAGCTTTCGCGAGTCTACGATCAGGACAATCGATTAACTCAAGGGTTACATCATCAAGCGCATCTGATTCCGCCCAAGCCTTTTGAATCTCTTCAGCACGGCGATCATCAATAACAAAGTGAACAGCTGACAAGTTGCGAGGTTTTAAGCTTCGCGCGTATCTAATTGCACCCACTGTCGCAAGATCAACATTGTCTACTAGAACAGTTACATCATGACGGGCAATTGAAGTTGCTCGCTCTTGATGCTGCTTTACTTCCAAAGCATTTTGCTCGCGTGTGTACTGGCGACGTAGTCGTAAGAGACCCATCACTAACAACGGAGCTGTAATAAGAACTAGCCAAGCACCTTGGGTGAACTTAACAACTGAAAAGATAATCACAATTATCAGCGAAATACTTCCAGCAAGACCGTTAATAAAGACCTTTGCTCTCCACTGACCTGTTTTGTTACGAAGTGCGTGACGGGTCATTCCAAAACCAGCCAATGCAAATCCTGTAAATACTCCAAGTGCATAGAAAGCAACAAGGTGTTCAACAGATCCTGCGGTGATTAAAACTAAGAAGATTCCACCACCCGCAAGAAGCAGAATTCCATTGGAAAATGCAAGGCGGTGGCCACGCTTGGTAAGTTGTCGTGGCAGATATCCATCTTGTGCAACAAAGTTAACAAGGATTGGAAATGCGCTGTATGTCGTATTTGCGCCAGCGAACAAAATAAGCATCGTGGCTAGCTGGACCATAACGAACATGGTTTGGCCGACAACGCCATCGCCCATGATGGTTTTTGCGATCTGTGAAATAACTGTTGGGGTTCCGGACTCGTATGGAACGGCATGAATCTTGTGTGCAAACCATGAAACTCCAAGAACTAAAGTTCCAAGCAAAGTACTCATGATGTAAAGAGTTCTGCGGGCGTTTACATGCTCTGGGGCTTTGAAGAGTCCCACACCATCAGAGATCGCTTCCAAACCAGTAAGCGATGAGCCACCATTAGCAAAGGCGCGAAGCAGGATAAAGATTGCTGCAACGGTGAGGAGTCCTTGCTCTTGTCCTATTTCAATTGCTCCAGGCTGTTCAACGCTCAGCTGAATCAATGTTCCATTGAATTGCTTGTAGAGGCCAACAGAGAAAACAATAAACATACAAGCAACGAAGAAGTACGTTGGTAATGCGAAGGCTTTACCAGCTTCTTTTACTCCACGTAGGTTTCCGTA
>JBEAVJ010000082.1:0-4457 GCA_041160995.1 Actinomycetota bacterium
TGGATAGTGGCGCATCAAATCACCAACGGTTGCTATTCCAAAGACGGTGCTGAGAACTTTGGCGGTGCGGTCACCCACAACGGCAGAAACCTTGTTCTCTAGTGTGGCCATGCGAGCATTCTCTCGTGCAACCTCGCAAAAAAGTTGGTTAACGCACGAGGGTCAGCGATTTATCTGAATCCTGCCAATCAGAATGGGTGATGACAATGCATAAAGCTGAGCCACAGCGCTTTTTGATCGCCTTCATGACACGAAGTGAGAGCTCTGAATTGAGATGCTCCGTTGGCTCATCAAAGATGTATATCTGGGCCTTAGCTAGCAAGGTGCGTGCGATTGCAAACCTCTTTGCCTCACCACCTGATATCTCTCTTCCATAGCTACCAACAATGGTGTCTAAGCCACTATCCATCTCTGAGATAAGTGCATCCAAGCCAAGTTCATAAAGAACTTCCATGATCTCTTCATCGGTTGCATCCGGATTGCCTATCTTCATGTTCTCGCGCACTGAGGTGTTAAAGACGTTGATAGTTCACGATCGTTGATGCGTATCGAACCCGCGTAAGGCAGTAAGCCAAGTAAGCCCATGACAAGGGTTGATTTACCTGTGCCAGAGTTGCCACGAATTACCATTAACTCGCCCCGTAAAAGCTCCCATGAAACACCGCGCATAAAATCTTGACGCCAGGAAACATGAACATCCTTGCATTCAAGTTTTCTGACAATCTCATTGAATTCGCTCTTGCTAGAAAGTGCATCCTTCGTTTGCAGCAACTCATCTACCGCCTGTTGAGATGCAATCAGCTTTCCCGAACCAAATAAGTTTGGATACCAAGCGGTGATCGCCTCAAACATAACCAGCGGAAGGAAGATCAACATAGCAATCTGTACCGCAGGAAGATCGAGATCCTGCGTGAGGGTGAAAGCTAAGAATGCACACGCTGCGACAGAACCACCGATCAGTAGATTGGCGATGAGTGAGAAAAAGCCACTCCGAAAAATCAAGGCTCGTTCTATCCCTTTAATCTCATCCTCATGCTGTTGCGCTGGAAGAAAGGATTGTTCCAAGTATCCATAGATACGTGCTTCAACAACACCGTGTACAGCTGAATCCACAATCTTGGTATATGAACCCTCTTTTCTCTCGATTCCTTTTGCAAGTGGAAGAGATGTGCGTGAGATAAGCGCAGGAATGAGAGTTAACAAGAGTATTGAAACTGGAGCTGTGATTAAGAGAGATTCTGGTCTAATCCACCATCCCAACAAAACCCCCGAAGTTAATGCAAATGCCGCGGAGACTCCAGGCAGTTTAATTCGGAGTTGATACTCCTGTGCTCTTTCAACATCATCTACCAAACTCTTCACTGCAGGACCAGAATTAATCACAGATGATGCAGAAATACTCTTGCTTGCTACCTTGGAGTAAATCCTTACTCGCAGAGAAGTTAGCTGATCAAAGACCGCTTTGTGACTGATGATTCTCTCGCCATATCGGGCAACAGCGCGAAAGATTCCAAAGAATCTAACCATTGTCACCGCTACTCCTAGCGTCAAAATAGGAGGGTGAGATGAAGCCATGGTGATTAACCAACCACTTGAAATAGTAAGTCCTATGCCACCAATAAATACAAAAGCACCAAACAAGTACGCAAAAAACATCATGGGCGCACCTTCGATACAAAACTTTGTTGTGAGTCCTGTGTTTCTACAATTGATAAATCGTGGGTAATACAAATGACTATCGCTCCAGCTGATGCGTAAGATCTCAAAGCCTTCATGACTTTTTCTGCACTCTGCGAGTCAAGATCTGCAGTTGGCTCATCAGCGATTAGTAATTGAGGCTTGGAGAAAAGCGCACGGGCTACAGCAATCTTTCGTACCTGTCCTCCAGATGCGGTGCTTGCTCCCTCGCCAGAGCCTCCGAGAACTGTTTCAAGGCCACTGGGTAAATCCTCTATCTCTAAACCAACGATGGATAAAACACTCTTGATCTCATCATCAGATGCTGTTGGCGAAATAAGTCGAAACTGATCTCGCAAAGAGCCATGTGCAAGTTGTGGAAGCTGCGGTATCCACCCAAGATATTTCAACCAAGAGGAGTTCAACTCTGGGATTAAGAGCCTTTGTGTTGTTCCGCTATCAACTATGACCTCGGCTTCATGAGTAATGCCAAGAAGGTTGAGAGCAAAGGTGCTCTTTCCTGCCCCTGATTCGCCGAGAATAAAGTGGAGTTCTCCATTTTTTGCGGTGTGGGCCTCAATTACTGAAGATTCTCGACCAGGAATTGTGAGCCCCCACTGACTCCACGAGACTGCTTCTACCCGAGAGAAATCACATTCGATTGAATCAATTGAAGCACTCTTCTTTTTCTCAATCTCCTGCAGCTGTTCAAGGGCTTGGCTTCCATCTGCCGATGCATGAAAAAGTGAGGCGGCATTTCGAAGCGGAAAGTAAACCTCTGGAGCCAAAATAAGAACCGCAAGTGCGCTAGTAAAGTCGACCGAGTCATACACTAAACGAATACCAATAGTCACTGCGATTACCGCCACTGACAGAGTTGCTACCAATTCAAGTGCGAGTGCAGATAAGAATGAAACGCTCAATACCTTCATCGTTTCTCGGGTGTATCTATCCCCCATCTCTTCAATGCGGGAGCTTTGCGTATCGTGACGTCCGAATATCTTCAAGGTGATAAAACCTCGAAGTGAGTCTTCAAAGTAAGAAGAAAGTGATCCTAAGCTCCGCCACTTCTTAGCCACTGAATCAGCTGTGTAGCGACCAATCAAGGCCCCGAAGATAGGAATCAATGGCAATGTAAGAACTGCAATGAGTGCAGACAGGGGATCTAAAATAAAGATGGTCACAATCACAACCGCCGGAACAACCATCGAGAAGAACAGTTGAGGCAGAAAGCGACCAAGGTAGATATCTAGCGAGTTCAATCCCTTTACCAAGAGAGTTGTGATGACAGATGGTGGGACATGCGAATATGAATCAAGGTTTGAAGTAACCTCGTTACGTATCTGCCCCTTGATTGAGCTTGCCTGAAGTGAGCACCATGTTTCAAATGTGGAGTTAAAGAGAGCTCTAAAAGCCCACAGTGCAGCCAGGATGGTGATGAGAGAAAGGGCTGATGAGTCCTTATTAATAATTGCGACAATCACTCGTGCTAAGACGAGGCCACTTCCAACAATGATGCCAACCCAAATAAATGAGGCTGCTATTGAGACAATGAAAAGTCTGCGGCTACCGCCTCGTTGAAGCAGTAGCCGCAGGTTATTCGATCTCACTTATGAAGCGTATGGCTTACTGTGTCCAAAATGCCATGTTCAGCATTTGGTATCTGTGAAGCACTCACGCGTTTGCGGAATACCCAGTAAGTCCAGCCCTGATAGATCAACACCAATGGAGTCATGATGACCGCAACAAATGTCATGACCTTGAGTGTGTAATCGGTACTCGATGCATTAGTAATAGTTAAATCAAACTGTGCACCTAGTGAACTTGGCATAACTCTTGGATATAGAGCAAAGAACAATGTGGAAACAAATGTTGCAATTGTTGCCGCTGAGAAGATAAAAGCCCAACCCTCTCGACGCTTCAGGTTTGCAAAGATGCCTGCAACCCATAGAAGTGCAACAGCGGTAGAAAGAGCGAGTACTACTGAGTTGATCTCTGGAAGCATCAGATTAGTCCAGACCAGGAAGGCAACCGCAGCTACCGCGGCCACGAGCCCTGAAACCTTTGCGATTTCATGGGAACGATCACGGATAGTTCCAGTTGTCTTCAAAGAGAGAAACACTGCGCCATGTGTAAGGAACACAGTCAGAGTTACAACGCCACCTAATAACGCATAAGGATTGAGCAAATTGAAAAATCCACCAACATATTCGAGAGAGCCACTTTCAGCTCTTTCAATAGGTACTCCGCGAACGATATTGGCAAATGCAACCCCCCACAGAAGAGCTGGGATTGCGCTGCTGATAAAGATTGCTAAATCCCACCGTTGACGCCATTGCGCCTTTCCGTACTTGCTGCGATATTCAAAAGCGACACCGCGAACAATGAGCGAGACAAGAATCAGGAAGAGTGGAAGATAAAAACCACTAAACAGGGTTGCATACCATTCCGGGAAAGCTGCAAATGTCGCACCTCCTGCAACGAGTAGCCACACCTCATTGCCATCCCAGACAGGACCAAGTGTTGTCAGAACGGCACGTCGATCAGCTTCATTGCGAGAAACAAAGCGCTGGAGCATGCCCACTCCGAAATCAAAACCTTCAAGAATGAAGTAGCCAACCCATAGAACAGCAATCAGCAAAAACCATGTTGTTTGAAAACTCATTTCCATACTCCTTTCTTAATACGCCATCACTAGTTGTTTATCCTCAGAGCCACCAAGCTCTGGATTTTCATAATCGAGCTCTTCAGTTGGTCCGTTTTTAATTACCTTCAAGATC
>JBEAVJ010000009.1:0-18131 GCA_041160995.1 Actinomycetota bacterium
TAAGGCAACAAAGAAGTCAGTAACTGTTGACGTCAAGTACGTCACAGAGCCACCTGATTTCGGTGGTTTCAATGACCCAGCTAAGGCAAAGGTTATTGCTAAGGGAATGATCGATAAGGGCGCAGATGTTATTTACTCAGCAGCAGGTGGATCAGGTGCGGGTAACTTCGCAGCTGCTACAGATGCTGCAAAGGCTGGCAAGAAGGTTTGGACTATCGGAGTTGACTCTGATCAGTGGCAAACAGCTTCAGCAGCTGAGAAGAAGAACATGCTCACATCAATGATCAAGCGTGTTGACCGTGCTGTTTACGATGTTATTGCAACAGCTGTTGCAGGTTCATCTGTAAACGACGTACTTGATGAGTCAGGTATCTACGGCCGTGTATACGACCTATCACTTAACGGTGTTGGAGTTTCATACTCAGGTGGATACATCAACAAGTACAAGGCTCAGATCGATAAGGCTGCAGCTGCAATCAAGTCAGGCAAGATCAAGGTTCCAACAAAGCCATAATAGGTTTGTGGAATTAATTAGTTAGAAAGTGGCATTTGGCCCAACAATGGAGTTAGATCTCCTTGTTGGGCCAAATGTTTTTCATGCGGTGCTAGTCAAAGGAGACTCAAAGTGTCTGTAGCAGTAGAACTGCGACACATAACAAAGCGCTTTCCAGGCGTCATTGCGAACAAAGATGTTTCAATCAAGGTTGAGACCGGAACTGTGCACGCACTTGTTGGTGAAAATGGCGCTGGTAAGTCAACAGTCATGAAGATTCTGTATGGCATGCAACGCCCAGATAGTGGCGAGATTTTGGTTAATGGCAAAGAGGTTCACTTCAAGAACCCAAATGATGCAATCGATGCCGGCATCGGAATGGTGCACCAACACTTCATGTTGGCAGATAACTTCACCGTTCTCGAAAACATAATTTTAGGCTCCGAACCAAAGCATGGAGCAACCATTGATTTTGCAGCTGCCCGCAAAAAGATTGTAGAAATGGCAGCGCAGTATGGATTAGAGATTGATCCAGATGTTTTAGTTGAAGAGCTCGGCGTAGGCCAGCGCCAACGTGTAGAGATTTTGAAGGTTTTGTTCCGTGGTGCAAATATTTTGATCTTTGATGAGCCAACAGCTGTGTTGGTTCCACAAGAGGTAGATGATTTATTCCAGGCCCTTGAAGGTCTGCGTGCCCAAGGTATGGCGGTTATTTTCATCTCTCACAAGCTTGATGAGGTATTACGCGTTGCCGATGAGGTAACTGTTGTTCGACAAGGTTCAACTGTTGCTGAGGTTAAGTCAAAGGATGTAACGGCACGTCAATTAGCTGAACTCATGGTTGGAAGCGAGCTTCCACAACCTTCAACACAAGGACACACTCGTCGTGACGAGATCACCTTGGCGCTTAAGGATGTATCAATCCCAACGGCAACAGGAAGCCGAGATTTGATTTCACATATCTCCTTTGATCTACATGCCGGAGAAGTAGTTGGTATCGCTGGTGTTGAAGGAAATGGTCAGGCTGAGTTAGTAGAAGCAATAATGGGTCTACGTGATTACACAGGCTCAATTGAGTTCCATGGTGCAGCTATCAATGATTTGAGCGTGGCCGATCGTCATGATTTAGGAATTGGTTTAATCCCTGAAGATCGTCAACGTCAAGCATTGATGATGACCTCGCCATTGTGGGAGAACAGAATTCTGGGCCATCAGCGAAGCAAGCCGGTTATGCGCGGATTTGTTATCGATAAAAAAGCAACAATTGATAGCACCCGCACAATCATGCAAGAGTTTGATGTTCGCGCACCTGGTCCAGATACTTTGGCAGCAGCACTTTCTGGTGGAAATCAGCAAAAGTTTATTGTTGGTCGTGAGATGAGTAAGGCTCCCGCATTATTGGTGGCATCACATCCAACTCGCGGCGTTGATGTCGGTGCACAGGGTGCAATTTGGGATGTGCTTCGCAAAGCACGCGAAAAGGGAATGGCGATCGTCTTGATTTCTGCAGATCTAGAAGAGCTGATTGGAATGTCTGATCGATTGCTCGTTATGTTGCGCGGAACGATTACTGCAGAACTAGATCCAGCAAAAACTACCCCAGAACAACTAGGTTCTGCGATGACAGGTGCAGCATGAGCAACGCACTTACAAGGAAATTCTCCCCATCAAAGATCGGGCTAGCTGTTGCAGCGCCTATAGCTGCAGCTGTCTTTTCAATTCTTATTTCCAGCCTTGCTGTTATCGCAAGTAAGAAATCACCTATTGAAGCTTTTAAGACTATGTGGGATTACGGTACAGAGTCCGGCTCTCTGATGGAGGTAGTCAATACCGCTACTCCTTACTACATCGCTGCAATTGCGATCGCAGTAACCTTTAGAGCGGGTCTCTTTAACATTGGTGTAGAAGGTCAACTTCGACTAGGTGCACTATTTAGCTGTTACATCGGAGCGATGTTTGTGCTTCCACCAGTTCTCCATGTGGCGGTCGTATTTGTTATTGCTATGACCTTTGGTGGCATGTGGGCAGCTATCGCGGCTTACTTAAAGGTAAAGCGTGGCGTTAATGAGGTTATTTCAACAATCATGCTCAACGCCCTTGCTGGCGGTCTATCTGCTTATCTGCTTTCAAAGCACTTTGCAGTAGTAGAAGAAGGCTCCAACAATCTTGCGACAAAAGAGCTACCTGCATCTGCTCAGATTCCCGATCTCATGCCGCTCTTGCGCAAGGTCGGTATTGAGGATCAACCAGGTGGTGGCGTCTACGGAATGTTCTTTGTTGCTGTCGCACTGGGCCTTGTTTTCTGGTTTGTTGTTAATCGCACCCGCTTTGGCTTTGAACTTCGTGCCTCAGGATTAAATCCAATTGCAGCACGGGTCAGTGGTGTGAACTCGAAGAAGATGACATTTTTGGCACTTGTTATTTCCGGTGCAATCGCAGGTTTAGCTGGATTGCCTGAGGTTCTAGGACAGACCCACTCTTATAACTTGGGCTTCCGCGCAGGTATCGGATTCTCTGCAATCGCCGTTGCTCTGTTGGGGCGTAACTCTGCTGGTGGAATGGCCTTTAGTGCACTGCTCTTTGGATTCCTTGAAGTTAGCTCTAGATCGCTAGAGTTGATTGATATTGCACCTGAAACTTATGTGATCATGCAGGGCTCAATTCTTCTCAGCGCGGTTATCGCCTATGAAGTTGTAAGGCGTTTCAAATTAACTCTGCAAAGCAAAGAGCTAGCAAAGGTGGTGCAGGCATGAAAGCTATGAAGATTCTTCGTTATGCCACCATGTTGGTATTTGTCTTGGCATCTATTCGTGTCATCACAGGTGCATCAGATTTAACAAGTACAGGCACCGCATCTGCAGCCTTGCTTCTTTCTGTACCAATTGTTCTTGCAGCGCTGGGTGGTCTTTTCTCAGAGCGAGCAGGTGTTGTCAATATTGGTCTTGAAGGCATGATGATCATGGGCGCATGGGCTGGTGGGTACATCGGTTCACAACATGGTCCTTGGGTTGGATTATTGGCGGCAATGATCTTTGGATCTGTCGGTGCATTGGTTCATGCAATCGCAACCGTTTCCTTTGGTGTTGATCATGTTGTATCTGGTGTTGCCATCAACATCATTGCAGCTGGTTTAGTTCGATACTTATCAACATTGATGTACAAGAGTGGAGCATGGCCAGGGCCATCTCAATCTCCAGGAATTGAAACAATTCCACTCAATGGTTTACCAGTTCTATCTGGTGGTCAGTACTTTGGCTGGAAGAGCCCAGATTTGTTGGGTTCAATCGCTAATCTCAACTGGTTCTTCGTCTCCGATTTAGCCGCAATCCTTCGCGGATTAACTGGAGATGTTTCCTATGTAACTATTGTTGCGATCGCCTTTGTTCCCTTGTCCTACTTCATCTTGTGGCGTACCGCCTTTGGTTTGCGCCTACGAAGCGCAGGTGAAGCACCAATTGCAGCTGAATCTCTTGGTGTAAATGTTTATGCCATGAAGTATGCAGGCGTTTTGATTTCTGGTGGACTTGCTGGATTAGGTGGAGGCTTCTTAGCCATCGTTGCAGCAAGCAACTACCAAGAGAACCAGGTTGCAGGCCGTGGATACATTGGTCTTGCAGCGCTGCTCTTTGGAAATTACCGTCCAGGCGGATTACTTGCAGGTGCCGGTTTATTCGGATTTGCCGATGCCTTGCAACTTCGAGATTCTGCGGCGATTCACGCACTTCTACTATTCATCGTCATCATCTTGGCCTTTGTTGCATTCAGAAAGTTCAAGAGTGGAAAGCAGATCGGCGCGGTACTAGCACTTGCTGCAGCAGGATTTACATTGTGGTTCTACTTTGCAGTCGATGAGCTTCCAGGTCAGTTGGTAACTATGACTCCGTACATTGCAACAATTCTTGTAATGGCTTTGGCATCACAGAGATTACGAATGCCTGCAGCAGATGGCATGCCATACCGTCGTGGTGGACTTCGATGACAACCATTAATTGGGAGAGCATTCACCAATCAGCAATCGGTGCGATGAAGATGGCATACGCGCCATATTCAAAGTTTCCAGTCGGAGTTGCAGCTTTAGTCAATGATGGACGTATCGTTACTGGATGCAACGTTGAAAACGCTAGCTATGGTGTTGGTCTATGCGCTGAGTGTGGTCTCGTTTCAAATCTATGTTCAACAGGTGGCGGACGTTTAGTTGCCATCGTGTGTGTAGATGGCCAGGGAGATTTCCTCGCACCATGTGGACGTTGTCGCCAACTTTTGTTTGAGCATGGCGGCTCGGAGGCGCTACTGATGACAAATGATGGACCACAGAAGATGTCAGCGATGCTTCCATGGGCCTTTGGTCCCGAGGATCTAGATCGCAACGAGCGTTAAATGATTGAAGCCTTCTCCGCCGCAGAAATCATTGCGGCAAAGCGTGATCATCATTCTCTAACCGATCCACAAATAGATTGGGTGATTGACGCATATACCCGTGGTGCGGTCGCCGATGAGCAAATGTCAGCGCTGCTTATGGCTATCTTGCTCAACGGTATGGAAAACCGCGAGATTTCGCGGTGGACCGATGCGATGATCAATAGCGGCGAGCGAATGAATTGGTCTGCGCTATCTCGACCAACAGTAGATAAGCATTCAACAGGCGGCGTTGGCGACAAGATCACCTTGCCATTAGCTCCACTGGTTGCAGCATGCGGTGCAGCGGTTCCACAACTATCTGGTCGCGGTTTAGGCCATACCGGTGGCACACTCGACAAATTGGAATCAATTCCTGGCTGGCGTGCATCATTATCAAATGAAGAGATGCTAAAGGTCTTACAAGATTGTGGAGCGGTTATTTGTGCAGCGGGTGCTGGTTTAGCTCCAGCCGACAAAAAGTTGTATGCACTACGAGATGTAACAGCAACAGTTGAAGCGATTCCGCTCATTGCATCATCGATCATGAGTAAGAAGATCGCTGAAGGAACTAGCGCACTTGTCTTGGATGTAAAAACAGGAGCCGGTGCATTTATGAGCGATCCTGCAAAGGCGAAAGAGCTCGCACATGTCATGGTGGGCTTAGGAAAACGTGCTGGAGTAAAAACACTTGCATTAGTAACTGCGATGGATGTTCCACTCGGATTAACAGCAGGAAATGCTTTAGAAGTTCGCGAATCTGTCGAAGTTCTTGCAGGTGGGGGACCATCAGATATTGTTGAGTTAACGGTTTTGCTTGCACAAGAAATGCTTGAACTAGCTGGCATAAAGGGTGCAGATCCAGCAGCTGCTTTGAAAAATGGAAAGGCAATGGATGTGTGGCGCCAAATGATTTCTGCACAAGGTGGAGATCCTGATGCAAAACTTCCTGTTGCTCGCGAGAACACAGTTGTAACCGCGCACAGCAGCGGAACAATTCTTTCTATGGATGCGATGAAGGTCGGAATGGCTGCCTGGCGTTTAGGTGCAGGCCGATCTCGCCAGGGTGAAGCGGTTCAGGCAGGGGCTGGAATTGAGATTCACGCCAAACCAGGGGAGCAGATCGCCGCTGGCGCACCGCTCTACACGCTCCATACAGACACTCCAGCCGCCTTTACCCGGGCTTTGGAGTCTCTCGACAACTCTGTAACCATTGGCGATATGCCAGTTGGCGGAATCGATCGACTTCCGCTTATTGTTGAACGTATCGTTGATTAAGGGGTACAGCAGATGGCAATGAATTCGCTTCCAACTAAGGAGCAGATCAAGTTAGTTCCCAAGGTGATGTTGCATGATCACTTAGATGGCGGACTACGTCCTCAAACGATCATTGATATCGCCCAAGAGATTGGTTACACCGCTCTTCCAACTCATGATGCTGCAGAGCTTGCAACCTGGTTCCGTGAAGCATGTGACTCAGGATCTTTGGTTCGATACTTAGAAACTTTTTCTCACACAATCGCTGTTATGCAACGTCGCCAAGATGTTGTTCGTGTTGCAAAAGAGTGCGCCTTAGATTTAGCTCGTGATGGAGTTGTGTATGCCGAGGTTCGTGGCGCACCTGAACTCTTCACTGAAAAAGGTTTATCAATGGCCGATGTTGTGGAAGCAACATTGGAAGGGTATGAGTTAGGAATGCAGGAAGCAAAGGCTGAGGGTTTCACAATTGTGGTTCGCTCGCTTTTATGTGGAATGCGTCAGAACAAGAGATCGCAAGAGGTTGCAGAGTTAGTTGTTAAGTACCGAGACAAAGGAGTCGTAGGCTTTGATATCGCTGGTCCTGAAGATGGTTTCCCGCCATCTGATCAAAAAGATACTTTTGATTATCGTATGGACTCCCCTCAATCTGGGAAGCGATCCAACTCTGCGGAGCAGAACGACTAGGACATGGTGTTCGAATCATCGATGACATCGATTTTTCAGGTCCTGAACCAAAGTTAGGTCGACTTGCATCATATGTTCGCGATCGTCGCATTCCTTTAGAGCTCTGCCCAACTTCAAATCTGCAAACAGGTGCAGCTGCAAGTTATGCTGAACATCCAATTGGCGCACTTGCAAAGCTACGTTTTCGCGTCACTTTAAATACCGACAATCGACTTATGAGCCAAACTTCGCTCTCCTTTGAAATGGAGGAGGCGGTAAAGGCATTCAATTGGGATTTTGCTGAGCTCCAAAGAGTCACAATTAACGCTATGAAGAGCGCATTTATCCCATATCCAGATCGATTGAAGATCATCGACCAGGTGATTAAACCGGGATATGCCAAGGTTTCATCTGCTTCATGATTGATTTCACCGATCCGCACTTTGTTGCAGATCCATACCCTGCGCTCAAAGAGTTACGAGAAGCACCAGGACCTGTATGGCATGAGCAGATGCAGATGTTTTTGGCCGCCCGTCACAGTGATGCCAATGATGTATTTCGCAATAAATCTCTTGGAAGAATCTTTAAGGAAAAAACTCCAGAGTTTGAGTGGGAGATATTCAACTGGCTTCACGCTGATTCAATCTTAGATAGTGAACCACCTAAGCACACTCGATTACGTTCGCTGGTTGCCAAAGCTTTTAATCGCCAAAAAATTGAAGGTATGCGCCCTGCGGTTTCTCGCATTACCGATCAGTTGCTTGATGCAATTGATGTAAAAGTAAACTCTGGTGAAAGCTTTGATTTGATCGCCGATTACGCCGAACCTTTGCCAGTGAAAATCATCGCCGACTTATTGGGCTTCCCAGAATCTGAGGAGCATTTGCTTCGACCATGGTCTCAAGCAATTGTAAAGATGTATGAGGTCAACCCATCTGTTCAATATCAAATGGAGGCCAAGTTAGCCGCTAGTGAGTTTGCTCAATATGTACGGGATCTGGCAGAGAGCCGTAAAAAGAATCCTGGTCAAGATTTAATCTCTGATTTAGCCAGTGTTGAAGAAAATGGCGAGAAGCTCAATATGCAGGAGCTAGTTGCGACATGTATTTTGCTATTAAACGCTGGACATGAAGCAAGTGTGAATGCTTTTGGAAATGGCATGGTTGCCGCCCTTCAACGACCAGATCAGATCAAACTGCTTCGTGAAACTCCACGAGAGATAACAAACACCGCCTTAGAAGAGTTCATGCGTTTTGATGCCCCTCTTCACTTGTTTGAACGCACAGCAACTGCAGATACGGAGCTCGGGGGAGTTCAGATCAAGGAAGGGCAAAAGATTGCGGCGCTTATTGGCTCGGCAAACCGGGATGAAACAGTGTTTTCAGCCCCTGAATCAATGGATTTAACCCGTGATCCAAATCCACATATTGGTTTTGGCGCAGGTATTCATTTCTGTTTAGGCGCACCACTTGCTCGTCTTGAGATGAGTGTTTCACTGCCAGCTCTTTGGGAAAAGTATCCATCAATGCAGTTGGCAGCCGATCCGGTTCGACGACCTACATTTGTTTTGCGTGGTTATGAAAGTGTGGCAATCTCCGTTTGATCTGGATACGAGGATTGCGCACCTTTGCGAGTAACGCTTAAAGATGCGATTGAGATACCAAACTTCATAGCATCAATCGGATCCTTGCCACTGGCAAGAGCATAGGAAAAACTTCCGACAAAAGCATCGCCAGCACCTGTGGTATCAACAGCTGTAAATTTTGGTGCGCTAATACGATGAAGTTCAGCGGTGGGGCTTATGTACACAGCACCCTCGCTACCTAATGTAACAATGGTGCTCTTACCCGGTCTGAAGCTTTTCAAAACATCATCACTTGATGGCAAAGTTCCGTGGAGCTCCCGGAATTCGGTCTCATTGGGGATCAACCAATCTGTCAGTTCAAGTAATTCAGCTGATAAATGTTGGTAAGGCGCAGGGTTCAAAATAGTTGTGCATCCACGGGCCTTGGCAGCTTTGAATGCGGCGGTTGTGACTTCTTGTTTAATCTCACATTGTGCAACGACTATAGCTAAATCCTTAATCGAATCAATCGCTTCGACCGCCTTGTTTACTTCAATCTCATGGTTTGCTCCAGGAATGATGATGATTCTATTTTCACCCGCACCGTCGACCCAGATATGGGCAACACCATTTGGGGTAGAGCTACTTTCTACACATTGTGAATTAATCCCAACCTTCACAAAGTTGTCAGCAATAGCCTTTCCAAATACATCATCACCTAATTTTCCGATGAAATGAACTTGAGCTCCGCAGTGGGCTGCCATGACCGCTTGGTTTGCACCTTTGCCACCAAAACCGGTGGTAAAAAGCTGCCCGGCTAAGGTTTGACCTGGCTCTGGCAGTACATCGGCGTAGGCGGTTAAATCCATCATTGCGCTACCTACAACTGCTATTACCGACGGCTTCATGACGCTAGGCTAGCGGTTATGAGTAAAACTTCAATCATTCTGGATGTAGATACTGGCGTTGATGATGCCTTTGCAGTTCTTTTTGCTGCGTTGCATCCAGATATCAATTTATTGGGCATAACCTGTGTTGATGGAAACACAAATATTGATCAAGTAGTCGCTAACACCTTAAAGGTTTTAGATGCGGCAGGTGCTCCAGAGATTCCAGTTGCACGAGGAGCTTTGAAGCCACTTCTTGGTAAGAGTCAGTATGCCGAGTACGTGCATGGAGCCGATGGTATGGGCGATCTAGGAATCGCACCCTCTGCCCGCAAGGTAGATTCACGTTCTGCCGTTGAACTGCTTAGAGATTTGATTGAACAATCCAAGGAGCCGGTAACAATTGTTCCTTTAGCACCGCTTACAAACATCGCCTTGTTTTTGCGTGCTTTTCCTGAAACAGCCAAAAAGGTCCACCGAATTGTTTTGATGGGTGGCTCAGCATCGGCAGGTAATGCAACAGCGGCGGCAGAGTTTAATGTTTGGCATGATCCAGAAGCTGCCGCGATTGTTTTCCAAAGTGGTGTACCAATCACGATGTATGGCTTAGATGTGTTCATGCGCCCTGGTATTAATCGTGAACAAGCGACAGAGATGCAAAACTCAAGTAATCCTGCAGCACAATTTGGTGGATCACTTGCTTTGGCATTTATGGAGCGACTTGGAGTCTCGCCAGTTACCTTAGGTGATTACGGAGCAGTCGCTAGCGTGATTCGCCCAGATTTGTTCACCACCGAAATGTTTGATGTCGTTGTTGATACATCATCAGGGCCTGCACGTGGTCAAACAATTGTTGATCGACGAGATGCATTCCTGAAAGAGTTAGAACCGCTAGACCTTGAGGACTCAGCAAAGGTGCGAGTGACTCTAGATCTAGATGTAAATGGCGTTGAGCAGTTGTGGCTCACAACCATTAATTCATAGGCTTTATAGGCCTAGTTGCTACAACCCAATTGGGTGCCACACAGTCTTAGCCTCCATAAAGGCGATGATGCGACCGGGATCTGCTGATTTGAATGAGTGAATTCTCTTCAAGTTTTCCGCACCTGCAACCTTGATCTCTGAATGTTGTTTTGCTGGAAGACCTGAGATATCCAAGGCATCAATATCCATATGCGATGCCATCCAAGGGGCAATCTCTTCCTTCTTTCCAGTCAGAATATTGATCACACCATGGGGAAGATCACTAGTAGCTAGAACTTCAGCAAATGTCATGGCAGATAATGGCGCTTTAGTGCTTGCTAAAACAACCACAGTGTTACCAGAGGTGATGATTGGTGCCACTGCATCAATCAAACCAAGAAGTGATGGAGACTCAGGCGCAATTGCAGCAACCACACCCATACTTTCTGGGATTGTGAAGTTGTAGAAAGGACCTGCAACAGGGTTTGTGGATCCTGCAAGAGATGCGATCTTGTCTGTCCATCCTGCATACCAAACGAGACGATCAACTGAATCTGTTAACTCTTTTTCAGCTTTAACCTTTGTCACGCCAGTGACCTGCATGATCTCATCAACAAATTGCGCGCGACGACCTTCAAGCATTTCAGCGATGCGATACAAGATCTGTCCGCGGTTGTAAGCGGTTGCCTTGTTCCACCCTGAGTGTGCAGCACGTGCTGCAACCACGGCATCACGTAGATCTTTACGAGATGCAAGACATGGGTTAGCAATAAAGACACCCTTAGCGTTCTTGATCTCGTAAGTTCGTCCAGATTCAGTACGCGGGAATGCACCGTTGATGTAGAGCTTGTAAGTTTTCTTTACATCGATTCGATTACTCATGGCTAACTCCCTTCAGGTATGCAGACAGGCCGTGACGTCCGCCTTCGCGACCCCACCCCGATTCCTTATATCCACCAAATGGAGATGTTGGATCAAACTTGTTAAAGGTATTGGCCCAAATAACACCTGCACGAAGTTGCTGAGAAGCCCACAAGGTTCGTGAACCCTTCTCGCTCCAGATACCCGCCGATAGTCCAAAGGGGGTGTTATTAGCCTTTTCTATCGCTTCTTGTGGAGTTCTAAAGGTGAGAACTGAAAGAACGGGTCCAAAGATCTCTTCGCGAGCGATTCGGTGAGCTTGTGTAACTCCAGTAAAGATAGTTGGCGCAAACCAGAAACCCTTTGCTGGCAAATTACATGCAGGGCTCCAACGTTCGGCACCTTCTGCATCACCTGCAGCGGCAAGTTCAGTGATCTTGGTCAGTTGTTCCTTGCTGTTAATTGCACCAACATCGGTGTTTTTATCCATTGGGTCACCAACGCGAATCTTTTCCATACGATTCTTCAACTTATGGAGAACTTCTTCAGCGACATTTTCCTGCAAAAGTAAACGAGAACCAGCACAACACACATGACCTTGGTTGAAGAAAATACCGTTAACAATTCCTTCAACGGTTTCATCTATCGGAGCATCATCAAAGACGATGTTTGCAGCTTTGCCACCTAGCTCTAAGGTCACGCTCTTCTTGGTTGGGGCAACTGCGCGAGCAATTATCTTTCCAACCTCGGTTGATCCAGTAAATGCGATCTTGTCGATTCCTGGGTGGTTAACAATCAATGCACCTGTCGAACCATCACCGGTAACAATGTTGACAACACCTGCAGGAAGTTCGGCCTGCTGACACACTTCAGCGAACAAGAGCGCTGTCAAAGAGGTTGATTCTGCAGGCTTGAGAACAACTGTGTTTCCTGCAGCTAAGGCTGGTGCTACCTTCCAAGCCAACATCAATAGTGGAAAGTTCCACGGAATAATTTGACCTGCAACGCCAAGTGGCTTTGGTGATGTACCGAGACCGGCGAACTCAAGCTTGTCCGCCCATCCTGCATGGTAGAAAAAGTGTGCAGCAGCTAATGGAATATCTGTATCGCGTGATTCACGGATGGGCTTGCCGTTATCGAGAGTCTCTAGCACTGCGAATTCGCGGGCACGCTCCTGCATTATTCGCGCAATTCGGTAGAGATACTTTCCACGCTCCTTGCCTGACATCTTGGACCAAGTGCCGACATAAGCCTTACGTGCAGCCTTGACCGCTGCATCAACCTCAGCTTTTCCAGCTAGCGCAATCTGGCTAAGTACCTCTTCAGTAGCTGGATTAATTGTTGGGAAGTGCTTACTTCCTGCAACAAACTTTCCACCGATGAAGTGACCATACTTTGGCTTAATTGAAACCACCGCTCGTGATTCAGGTGCTGGGGCGTATTCGAAGCTCATAGTTTTCTCCACTAATCCATCGTCACATACTGAGGGCTTGAGTAATAACCTTCATCTAACTTCATGCGTTGCATCAATAGATCATTGAGCAAAGCACTAGCACCAATACGAAATAACTTCGGATTGAGCCAATCTGGTCCAACGGTTTCATTGACCAAAACTAATTGCTTAATAGCATCCTTTGTAGTTCTAATTCCACCGGCAGGCTTTACGCCGATTCGAGTATTTGTCATCTCGTAAAAATCTCGCACCGCTTCGAGCATCACTAGAACAACTGGGGGAGTTGCAGCCGGTGCGACCTTGCCAGTTGAAGTCTTAATGAAATCTGCACCCGCTGCCATTGCAAGAAATGATGCCTTGCGAACATTGTCATAAGTAACTAGTTCGCCTGTTTCAAAAATTACCTTGAGGTGAGCCTTGTCTCCACACACCTCTTTAATCTGCACAATCTCATTGAAAACATCGATGTAACGACCTGCAAGAAATGCTCCGCGATCGATCACCATATCGATTTCAGCAGCTCCTGCATCAATGGCATCTTGAGTATCTTGAATCTTGACCGGCATCGATGCACGCCCTGAAGGAAATGCGGTAGATACCGCAGCTACCGGAACATGCTGCCCGCCAATCAAATCTAAGTGGGTACGAGCTACGGAAACCATGTCGTTATAGACACAGACCGCGCCAACGCTAGGAACAGTTGAATCAGTTGGATCTGGGCGGACAGCCTTTGTACACAAAGCTTTAACCTTGCCTGGAGTATCTGCACCCTCCAGAGTTGTTAAATCCACCATTGTGATTGCGGTTTCAATCGCCCAACGCTTTGAACTTGTTTTGATGCTGCGAGTTGCAAGCATCGCTGCACGAGCCTCTGCGCCAACCTGGTCGACACCAGAAAGATTGTTGAGGTAGCTCTTTAGCGAGGCATCACTGCCATCGACTAAACCGTAATAACTCACGATAACAATTCCTTAAGCGGTGGTCGTAGTTGATCCAAAACTACCTGAGCGGTCTTTGAATCCCTTTCAATTGCCTCAATGTAACACTTCATCTTTGCCTCAGTACCGCTTGGACGAATGATGATTCGCACACCGCCATCTAGCCAGATTCGAATTCCATCGGTAGGTGGCAAACCATCTGTTGGTGTTGCTAAATCATCGATAGCGGTAACCGATCTGCCAGCAATCTCTTTCGGTGGGTTACTACGTAATCCTCCCAGGATTACTCCAACCTTTGAAAGATCGCTTAAGCGGATTGAGATTTGTTCCGTTGCATGAAAACCATGTCGTTCCCACACCTCATCTAGTAAATCTAAAAGAGTTTTACCTTCAGCTGCTAAATCGGTAGCGATTTGAGCCAAGGTAATTGCAGCTGAGACTCCATCTTTATCATTGACTGTTGCAGAATCAACGCTATAGCCAAGGGCTTCTTCATAACCAAATGTTAAGTTCTCAATCTTTGCCAACCACTTAAAGCCAGTTAAGGTCTCCTTGAACTCAAGGTTGTAGTGTTCAGCGATCTTTTTGACGATAGATGAAGAAACAATGGAGTTAGCAAAGATTCCCGAATCAATTTTTCGAGCGATAGATTCAGCGAAAATCGCCCCTAATTCATCTCCACGAAGCATTCGCCAACCAGTTATTGGGTCATTTACCGCAGCGGCACATCTGTCGGCATCTGGATCATTCGCAATAACCAAGTGAGCATCAAAGCTTCTAGCGGTTTCAAGGGCTAAATCAATTGCACCTGGCTCTTCGGGGTTTGGAAAGGCAACAGTTGGAAAATCAGGATCTGGTGCAGCTTGTGCTTCAACCAAGATTGGTGCTTGAAAACCAGCTTTATGGAAAACTCGTTGAATAGTTTCAGTGCCTACTCCATGCATTGCTGTGTAGACAATCCTTAAAGTTCCTGGATTCTTTGCTAACAATGCGGTTCTGTTGATGTATTTTTCAACAATCTCTTCGCCCAAAACTTCCCAGACTTTTCCACGTGGTTGTGATTTTAGAGATGTAATTGCGTCGATCTTTGCAGCAATGGCCTCATCAGTTGGAGAAACAATTTGTGAGCCTCGGTAGTAGATGCCATCGACCGTGCCGCCCAGATACACCTTGTAACCATTGTCTTGTGGTGGGTTATGGCTGGCGGTAACCATGATTCCAACATCGCATTGCAATTCATTTGTTGCAAAAGCTAATACTGGGGTTGGCAGTGGACGTGGCAACACATAAACCTTCATCCCTGCACCGCTCATAATTTCAGCGGTTTCGAAGGTGAAATCCTCCGAGCCATAACGGGCATCGCGGCCAATAACGACAGAGGTTAAGTTGCGTTCCTTCATGTAGGCGACGATTCCTGAAGCTGCACGTCCTACAACTGCGCGATTCATTCCAGATGGACCAGGTCTAATTGGTCCTCGCAAACCCGCGGTTCCAAATTGTAGAAAACCATTAAATGAAGCACGAAGTTCAGCTTCATTGCCAGAATCAAGCCACTGCTGTAACTGTGCAGCGGTTAATGGATCTGGATCATCAGCGATCCAGGCATGTACTTCCTGCTCTAATGAGTGATCCATGTGCTTAGAGTAACTTCGGAATAACCCCTTTGAGAAGTGCGCCCATGCGGTCCGCCGCTGCCTTGCCTGCAGCGATTACCTCTTCATGGTTGAGTTTCTCACCAGTTACTCCAGCTGCAGCATTTGTGACTAATGAGATACCTAGAACTTCAGCTCCTAATGCATGAGCTGCAATTGCTTCAGGAACGGTAGACATTCCAACAAGATCTGCACCCATTGTTCGCATCATCAAAATTTCTGCAGGGGTTTCATATGTTGGTCCGCGCCAATGTACGTACACACCTTCTTGTAGCGTTGAATCCTCTTTCTTAACGATCTCTCGAATTCGCTTGCTATACAAATCTGTTAAATCAACAAATGTTGCACCTGATAGTGGTGAAACAGCGGTTAGTGAGATGTGATCGCGAATCAATACTGGTTGACCAACTGAATAAGAGGTGTTAATTCCACCGCAAGCATTGGTCAAGATAACTACCTTGCAACCAGCTTTAACGGCTGTGCGAACGCTGTGTACTACAGGTTCAATTCCTTTGCCCTCGTACAGATGCGTTCTTCCTAAGAAAACTAAAGCACGTAACTTTTTCCCATCACTGTCAATCTCATAAGAGCGGACCTTGCCTGAGTGACCTTCAACGGCAGGTGCAAAAAACCCTGTGAACTCTTCTGCGTTGCACTCAAATACTGGTGTTCCCAGTGCATCAACCGCGCTAACCCACCCAGAGCCCATTACTAATGCAACATCATGATGTGCAAATCCGGTCTTTGCTGCAATCTCCTGTGCTGCTTGCTCTGCGGCAGCTATTGGGTCTTTATAGAGTAGTTCGGTCTGTGTCATGCATTAATAATGTCATAAAGAGGGCGTGTGTCGCTCCTTACTTCATCGCCTTTACTTCAGGCCATGAATAGCCAAGGTTGGCAAAAGCTTTGCGAACAAATGGCATGGATATTCCGACAACATTTGTGTAATCACCTTCGATTGAAGGAATAAAGGGAGAGCTAAACCCATCAAGAGTAAATCCACCTGCAACATGCAATGGCTCTTCGGTGGCAACGTAATCTGCAATCTCTTCATCGGTCATGTGATCAAAGGTGACTCGAGTCGTTACTCGATCAGAGATCTCAATATCTTTACTTGTGTCGATGATGCAATGACCGGTGTGAAGTAACCCTGAATTGCCACGGACCCGCTTTGCACGCTCGGTAGCAACTTCTGGCGAACCAGGTTTTCCAAGAGATTGGCCATCAAACTCAAAGGTGGAGTCACAACCAATAATGATCGCTGGAAAATCAATCTGCTCGCGAACGGTGTGAGCCTTTGTAATTGCCAGCGCAATCACCATATCTGCGGGGGAGAGCGAGTTGAAGAAATCAGTCTCTTCATCGACATGGCTAACAATTATTGTGGGAGAGAGCCCGGCAGACTCCAGAAGGCGACGACGACTAGTTGATTGCGATGCTAAAACAATTGTTGTCATGTATTTCAAACCTTCTGGCTCTGTATATGAAGTGACCCTCAGTACAGCGCTAACACTATCGTTACATCTACGATAAGGCTGTGAGTAAAACCTTTCCGACCGTCGGCTTAATCGCTGATGGACCAACTGCTCAGATGTATATCTCTCCAGCCAGCTCCTTAGGAATACAGCTCCTGCACCTTAGTTCTCAGGATGCAGCGCACAGCAATCTACAGAATTGTGATGTTGTCACACTCGCTGGTCAATCCAACTCCTTGATTATCGCGAAAAAATTACAGGCAGATGGCATTACTGTGCGTCCCTCATTTTCAGCGCTCTCTTTTTCCGCCGGTAAATTCAATTCAAAGTTTGATCAAGATTCAACGATTTGTGTAATGGTTGCTCGCTCACCGCATGGGCAGGCGACAACTTGGGCGCCAACGCAGATTCTCAGAAGTAATGGAACATGGAGCATGAGCATTACCCCAGCGCCACGGTTGTCAGATGAACTGCAGGAAAAGGCTCAACAACTAGCTCTCGACTTTTCAGCCTCAGCAGCTGCTGTCGGAGTGATTGCCATTGAAATGTCGATTAAGGATGATGAATTAATCATTGTGAATGTGCAGATGTACCCAGATGCATCGGGCAACTGGACGGTGGATGGATCAATTACGAGTCAATATGAACAACATTTACGAGCAGTTTTAGATCTACCTTTGGGAGATCCTTCAATGTCTTCAAAATTTGTTGTAACAGGAAACTTCTACTGTGGCGCTAAACCCAATATGTATCGTCCTTATTTGCATCTGATGGCTCGCACACCGGCCTTAAAGTTTCATCAATACAAAAACTCTCAGGTGCAAGGTGAACTAATGGGACACATCACTATTGCCGGAGATGATTTACCTCAGTTAATTGAAGAGATTGAGCACGCCTTGGATTACCTGCAAGCAGAAATTGATGAGTAAAAGCTAGCGAGCTCGATACTCAATCGCTGGGCAACGATCCATAACCGTTAACAACCCAGCTGCTTGCGCGCGAGCCACAGCTGCTTCATCAATCACATCAAGTTGAAGCCAAACCGCTTTCGCCCCAATTGCAATAGCTTCATCAACTACAGCACCCACTAATTGTGAGTTAACAAAACAATCGACAACATCAACTGAAACAGGTATCTCAGATAGTGCTGTGTAACCAATTTCTCCATGAACCGATTCACCTTTTGGGTGTACCGGAATAATGTTGTGACCTTTCTCCTTCAGTAATTGCGCAACACCGTAGGCTGCACGTTCAGGATTATTACCAAGCCCAACTACGGCCCAGGTTTTAAGTCCCAGGACCGCATCAATTGTTTCTTTGGTATTAATCGGTACGACCCAAGGCGTGGAACTTCCAACCTGCCTTACGCCATAAATTGCGATCCAACATATTGCGGCCATCAATAATGATCTTTGACTTAACCAGAGAAGCAATCGCGGCAGGATCTATCTGTCGATACTCCTTCCACTCAGTTAAGTGCAGAATCAAATCAGCATCCTTAAGCGCATCTGTAACAACCTCTTGGTA